>JAKACS010000504.1 GCA_021821235.1 Bacillota bacterium | reverse complement strand
CAGAACCACGTATTTTGTATTACAGATTAGGTGTTGAAATTCAATTCAATGCCTTTTCAATCCAATAAAGGAGGTTTATAGTATGGTGAATTATCATCAAGAAGAGATCGAAAGCGCTGTAGCAAGTTTAGAAAACGCTGGTTTAGATGATTTTTTATATCAAGAACCCACTTCGAATCGACGCTCTTCCGGCGGAAGGCATACTAGTAGAAGAACAAGCAGTAGAACGTCCAGACGCTCTCGCCGAAGCAGAAGTTCCCGCAGCTCAAGACGTTCTCATAAAGGTCCATTATCAAGAAAGCGTTCAAAAAAAAGCAGGAAGTCAAGAAGCTCGCACCGCTCACGCCGAAGCAGGAGGTCAAGAAGCTCGCGCCGCTCACGCCGAAGCAGAAGATCAAGAAGCTCGCGCAACTCACGCCGAAGCAGGAAGTCAAGAAGCTCGCGCCGCTCACGTCGAAGCAGGAAGTCAAGAAGCTCGCGCCGCTCGCGTCGAAGCAGAAGGTCAAGAAGCTCGCGCCGTTCAAGAAGAAGCCGAAGATCAAGATCAACTGGCCAGTCAAGATCCAGCCGGCCATTCCGTTTTACAAGAGAAAGAAGATTTTGGCACAATGGCAATATGCAGGAACTAAGATTACAAAGGTAACAAAAAATCCCCTTGTTCAAAGGGGATTTTTACTGTATAAGTCATACATTTACGGTAATAGTAGGATAAGAATAATCCGAGATGAAAAGAGTGAAACAGTCGATGCAGGTTATCAGAAAAAGTTTTCCAGTGTGGTTGATTTTATTACTTATAGTGACAGCAACGGCAGAAGCTGTTGAAACAAAAAAAAATTGGCCAGCACAAATTGAACAAGTGTTAAATAATGACCCAAGTCTCAAAGGATCGCTAGCCGGAATCAGCATCCGTTCATCCAAAACAGGAAAGATTCTTTATCAGCATTTAGGCGATACCCGCTTGCGTCCGGCCTCCAATTTAAAGCTGATTACTGCTACCGCTGCGTTATCCGTCTTGGGAGAAAATTATATTTTTCCTACTGAAATTTTAACAGATGGAAAAATAAAAAAGGGAATATTGCAAGGAAATCTTTATGTAAAAGGGAAAGGAGATCCAACGCTTTTGCCAAAAGATTTTGATCAACTGGCGAACAAGCTCCGGGAAAAGGGAATCAGAAAAATAAAAGGGGACATTATCGCCGATGACAGCTGGTATGATGATGTTCGCTTTCCCGTTGATTTGCCATGGAGTGATGAACAAATGTCTTATGGAGCACCCATTTCCGCATTAACCGTAGCACCGACAACCGATTATGATACCGGTACAGTTGTATTTGAACTAAAGCCCAACAAGCTTAATCATGGACGGGCGATACTCAAAACGACGCCCAAAACACACCCTTTTAAAGTCGTAAATCAAACCAAAACGGTTCCAAAAGATGGAGAGACGAAAATCAAGTTCGAGCGATCCCATACAAGCAATGTGGTAACGATCAAAGGGACTATTTCTGAGAACAATAAAACTGTAAAAGAATGGATTGCTGTGAAAAATCCAAGCGAATACACTGGTACCTTATTGACAAAGTCATTGATAAATAAGGGAATCCAGATTACAGGGAAAGGAAGGACAGGAAAAACTCCTGGATCTGCACATATACTCCTTGAACATCGATCGATGCCGCTATCACAAGTGTTGATTCCCTTTATGAAATTAAGCAATAACGGGCATGCTGAAATCCTTGTAAAGGAAATGGGAAAAAAAGTATTAGGAGAAGGAAGCTGGGAAAAAGGTCTTGAAGTAGTTGATTCACAACTTCCTCAATTTGGAATCCTTCCAGAACAGCTTGTGCTTCGTGATGGTTCAGGCGTATCGCATATCAATCTTGTTACTGCCAATCAATTGAGTCAGCTATTGTTTGCTGTTCAAAAAGAACGATGGTTTCCCGTTTTTTTTCATTCACTGCCAGAAGCAGGTGAATCTGATAAAATGACCGGCGGCACACTGAGAAAACGGCTGCGAGAACCGGATCTCAAGGGAAAAATCCATGCGAAAACGGGGACGATTTCCACTGTCAGCAGCTTATCGGGATATGTGCGAACGAAAAATGGAGAAACGGTTATTTTTACGATTTTATTAAACAATTTACTTGATGAATCAAAAGGAAAAGCAATTGAGGATCAGCTCGTTCGAATTTTGGCAAAATCATAACTTTGAGACAAGTAAAATTGCCTTTTTTTGACGAAAAGTAGCGAAAAGATGATATACTTGAGGGCGGAAGCGGTTATTGTGAACAGCTGAAACCATAGTTTAATAAGAGAGGGGGTCCTCGATGGAAAAATTCACTGGTGCATCACTTTTAAACGTCATAGGGGAATTGTTTTCAGATGAGACATCGCTTGCCGTTGCTAGCGAAGAACATTATCTGTATTATCGCCCAAGCAAGCGAATTGATTTAAAAATAAAACCAGGCGACCCTGTGAAAGAGGGCACGATCACCCATAAAGCGCTTAAGGAAAAACAAAAGGTTTCCGAATTTATTCATCGCGATGTATTGGGGATTCCCTATCACGGAATCGCAGTACCCTATTTTCAGGGAGAGGAATTAAAAGGCTGCGTTACGGCTATCTCCCCGGCTCTGACAGATGCAAAATCCGTTGTAACAGTTAAAATAAATGATGGCTGGATACCTGTTCCTTTTTCAAATGTGCTTTACATAGAGGCAAAAGACCGTAAAACGTTTGTTTGCGCTGATAAAATAACAGGAACTCATAAATATCCTTTAAGTCAGTTTGAATATTTATTACCAAAGGACTTTTTCATTCGTTGTCATCGTTCCTTTATTGTCAATGTCCACTTTATTAAGGAAATATTTCCGGATACGCACTCGACCTTTCTGTTAGAAATGAACAATGGGGATCGCATTCCTGTTAGCCAATCGTATTCCGCTTATTTTAGAAAATTGCTTGGATTCTGAATTTTCCTGCTTCAAGTTAAGTTTTCTCTGTTTTAACCTTTTTTTCCTTGATTTTATCCTTTTTTTTCTTTGTTCTTCATGAAATCGTTTACAATATCTGCAAAGGGGAAGAAAGAAGGATGAAAAAGTGGAGAATCAATATCATCGTATCAGAGATCAACGTCTTCATGACCGGGTCGTATCAGCTGAAGAAGCAGCTTCCTGGATTCATGACGGGATGACATTGGGGTTAAGCGGCTTTACACGTGCAGGTGATGCAAAAGCAGTTCCATTTGCGTTTGTAAAAAAAGCGGAGAAAGAACCGTTAAAAGTGAATATTTATACTGGCGCTTCATTGGGATCCGATATCGACAAAGTCTTTGCCGAAGCGGGAATGATCAATAAACGTCTTCCGTTTCAGGCAGATGCGACCATGCGGCAAAAAATTAATCAAGGAGAGATGTATTTTACGGATCACCACTTATCGCAAACTGCAGAATGGCTGCGCGCTGACGTACTGGAGCCGATCGATTTCGCAATATTGGAAGCGGTTTCGATCACTGAGGATGGTATGGTCATTCCAACCACTTCAGTTGGAAATTCCAGCGTATTTGCCAAGCATGCAAAGTCTGTTATTATCGAAATCAATATGGCGCAATCGGAATTGTTGGAAGGCCTTCACGATATTTATGACCCT
>JAKACS010000503.1 GCA_021821235.1 Bacillota bacterium | reverse complement strand
TTCGATGGTGCCGCTTGTCGGTTTGATCAACCCGACAAGCATACGGATCGTTGTTGTTTTGCCTGCGCCATTTGGTCCAAGGAAACCAAAAACCTCACCTTCTTTTAATTCAAAGGATATCCCTTTAATGATTTCTTTTTTCCCAATCGTTTTCTTCAAATTTTGCACCGATAATGTTGTAATTGCCATGATTCTTCTCCTTACCACGTAAGCAATGCGGCCACTCGTTCCGCAATTAAGCGATAGCCTTTTGTATTCGGGTGAAATTTATCAGAGTAAAGATAATCATTTACTTTCAGTTCAAATAAATCAAATGTTGGCACAAAAACAATTTTTGGATAATTGGCGCTTAGTTCCGCAGTATCGTAATTCCATTGGCGAACTACTTTTGACATCGCTTTGCCTTCTTTCAGTTCGATAAACGGATTATACAAACCAATCATAAAAACATTAGCATTGCTGTTTAATTGGCGAATTTTTTGAAAAATAAAGCTGAGGTTGTCCAAGTATTTTTTTTCCGTAGCTGTAATCGTTTGAGTATTATAATCGACAAGACCCTGTCCGCCGCGAAATAAATCATTGCCGCCAATTGTTATTAACAGGATATCCGCCGAGCCAATTTGCCGTTGAACCTCCTTTTGCAGAATCTGCTGGCGCAGTTGGTCAGAGCGTTGTCCGTTTATTCCCAGGTTTAAAAGGGTTGCCGGTTTGTTTGTCCGCTTTTTGATTTCATCCAAAAGATCACCCGCATAGCCTTTGCCTGTTTCATCGCCAGTCCCGCGCGTTAACGAATCGCCAAGAGCAACAACTGTCAAACCTTTCTTGTTTTCCGTTTTGTTGCCCGTAGTCGTGATTTGTTCAAGTTTGTCCGGCTTTGCGGCATAATACTCATTCATTGTCCATCCAAGGCCAAACAGCCAAAGCAAGGTGAATAATGCCGAGACAATTGTAATCATTTGAATGATTCTTCTTCTCAAAACGTTCATCCTTTCCGCTTTTTCCTATTTATCATTTAATCATATTTGGCATTGGATTCAAAACTGGAACATCTGAATTCACCATCTGTTCATAGTTTTTTACTATTTATTTAGTAGGTGCTTAGGAAAGGTGTCAATTCAAATAAAAAAGCTGACCCCCAAATTTGGAAATCAGCTTTACTTTTTTTCGAAATTTTCCTTTGATGCATAGCAATCAAACCATGTTGTCTATACTAGTACAACTTAGGAAAATTGTATTATCGATCATATTTTTTTAAACGGTTATCTTATTTTTGCATAAATGCATGTATCTCTTGGTACCTTGCCATCAGCCGAGAGCATATTCTTTTTCAAAATTGCTTCAAGCGAGAAGCCGATCCGTTCCGCGACCTTCCTGCTTTTAAGATTTTCCGGGTCACAGCGAATTTCCACCCGTCTTGCACCTAATTCGGTGAACGCAAATCCAGCAATCGCCTCAACAGCCTCTGTTATGTAGCCCTTACCGCTATAGCGGGAATCAATCCAATAGCCGATTTCGAATTTTGGCAAATTCCAATCGATCCGATGCAGCCCGGATGAAGCGATTAACCCACCTGTTTCTTTATGAAAAATATGCAAGCGCAAATCTTCACGGGCGAGAAATTGCATATGTGCTTTCCGAACATTTAGTTCAACATCTTCGACTGTTTGGTTGGCACGAGCCCATGGCATCCATGGCTTCAAGTCTTCCATAGAGGCCTGCATCGCCTGATAAACAGCCTCGCCATCGCCTGGCTTTGGCATCCGAATCAGCAATCTTTCGGTAACAATTTCTTCAGGAAAGTTTAGTAAAATTGGATTCAATTGTCACTCCTCCTTCTTTCATTGTTTTCTATAATTCGCTTAATAGGAATGAAATTCCTGCACCTCGGTCAGCCACGAATCACAAAAAAGGATTCCATTGTTTTTCCATGGAATCCCTTCTAGCTATTTTTGTGATTTTGGAAAATGGATTTCAATTGTTGTTCCTTCTCTTACTGAACTGGTAACCCTTGGTTTGCCATGGTGTTTTTCAATGATCCATTTAGCAATTGATAATCCAAGACCTGTTCCTTCTTGATTTGTCCTTGATCTGTTCCCTTGATAAAATCGGTCAAAAATCTTTGGCAGATCTTCTTTGGCAATACCGATCCCATTATCTTCAATTTTTAAAAAAACTACTGAACCGGATTGCCCGCAAGAAAGTTGAATGAACCCGCCTTCGTTTGTATACTTAATAGCATTGTCTAATAAAATGACAATCAGTTGATGGATTCTCTCCTTGTCTCCCAAGAAAGAAACTGGTTCAACTGCATTGACCTGCAGTGTTTTCCCCTGGTATTCGACAATCTCTTCATACTGTTGCTCGATTTCCTTTACCAATTCATCCAATCTGAAATTGGTCTTCTTTACCTCAAGTTGATCGGAGTCAGATCTTGCCAGGGTCAGCAAGTTGGCTACTAGCTTGGACAATCTCCTTGATTCATTCGAGATTGTTGAAATATCAAGGATACGATCTTGAATCGTCTTTGATGGAGTGCGAAATAAAACATCGGTTTTTGCCTGGATGACCGCAAGCGGTGTCCGCAATTCATGGGAAGCATCTGAAACAAACTGCTGCTGTTTTTGCCATGCCTTTTTAATCGGAACGAGCGCACGGCCTGCAAGAAAATAACCAGCCAATACTGCGCATAATACGCCGGCTCCAATTCCAATCAGCATGATAAGCAGCAACCGGTTTAGCAATTCTTTTTCCGAATTGACATTGCGAATTGCCTGAACAGTGATTTTTCCAATATTCGTATCAACTGTTACAGCCAGATAGCGGAATGTAAAATCTCCAATTTCTGTATCGGCCGGATGATTGCGCACCTTCGGCCGGATTTGTTTTTCACTCCCCAAAAATAAATCCGCCTCTCGATTTTCCTTGATCAGGCGCTCCTTTCCGTCCCAAAATAACGTAATGACTCGGGGATCCTTCCGCTGAAGCGGCTGAATCCCATCCTTAGGGGCATCCTGCCCTTGAAAACGACCGACCGCATCAATGAGCGAACGATCCACATCTCTGTATAGCTGATGCTTGGTATAAAAATAAACAATACTCCCGAGAATACTGATCAACACAATAAAAACGAGAGAAATAATGACCGTTAACCGTATATGCGTTTTTCGAAACATTCGAGTCTCCTTACCTTCGCCAAAACCGCAATGGGAGGTTTATGAAAAAATTTATATATAAATCTTTGTTTCCCAAATAATATCAAACCTGCCCAAAGTACGTCAATTTGTAAAGCGTCGCACAGGATTTTTGGAAAAATCAACATCTAAAGCTGCTCTATTTATCCATACAAACTGCGCAATCTTAAAATTGGAACAAATCGAAATGCAAGGAAACATAGAAATACCTTATAATAAGACAGAAGGAAGATGAAGGAATGGAAAATAGCTAATAAACGGAGAGCATTAAGAAGGACAATGGTGCCCGTTTTACCTTAAAAAATATGAGAATTGGGCATTAGGAAGGCCACTAATGCCCGTTTTAGCCTAAAATATATGAAAATTGGGCATTAGGAAAACTACTAATGCCCGTTTTGCGCTGAAAAACCGAAGAATCGATTAATAGAAATGCTTTGACATTTTCACGAAAAAGAATCAGC
>JAKACS010000502.1 GCA_021821235.1 Bacillota bacterium | reverse complement strand
TAACATACTAACCGGTTAGTAATTATACACCAGTGTATGCGCATTAAAAATTTCGGTTCATTCAACAGTGTTTATTTTTTGACAAAAAGGAGCGGAACAAAATATGTTATAATTTCCAAAAAGACAATAGAACAGAATGTGAGGACATAAGTTGTGAAAGATAAACTGACAGAACAAAGCATCAAATTATTTGTAAAAAAGGGATTTGCTGAAACATCGATTCAAGATATTGTCGATGCCCTGGGGGTGACAAAAGGGACATTTTACTATTATTTCACAAGTAAAGAAGAACTTTTGATGAACATTCACCTAGGCTACATTAATGATATGTTGACACAGCAGGAACGGATCCTTAATGATGAAACAAAAAACTGTAAACAAAAACTGTTTGATATCGTCTATATGCTAATTAGCAATATAAAAAGCCAAGGTCCAGCTGCAAAAATCTTCTTTCGGGAAATGAGAAATTTAAGTAAGGAGCGCCTTTCCGTTCTTATTCCGAAACGCGATCAGTTCCGCTTTAATATGGAGAAGCTCGTGCGGGGCGGCATTGAAAAAGGGGAATTCCGCTCCGATTTAAATCCTGCGATTGTCACCTTCGGGGTTCTTGGAATCGCTAATTGGAGCTATCAATGGTTTAATCCAGCGGGAGAAGTATCGGATTGGGAAGTTGCAGAAGTCTTTGTTGAAATGCTTTTAAAAGGAATTCAAATTGATTGAGTAAATAGGAGAAGGAAGTGATCCCGATCCTCTTCTCAGTGTGTTGTTAACATACTAACCAGTTAGTATAAAACGAAAAGGAGCATAAAATGGAGAAGGTACACGAACTTCAAGTAACCGTCCGCTTTGGAGAAACAGATGCACTTGGCCATATAAATAACACAAGTTATTTTATTTATTTGGAAGAGGCGCGAATCCGTTTCTTTGAAGCTTTAGGCTATGGCTTGGACGCAAAAAAATGGAATTTTATTCTCGCCTCAACAAAATGTGATTTTATCAACCAAGGATATTTTAATCAGCTGTTAACGATAAAAACCTTTGTTTCAAGAATCGGAACGAAAAGCTTCCACCTTGAACATGAACTGATCTGCGCTGAGACAGAAAAGCTGATTGCAAAAGGAAATGCCATTATCGTCTATTT
Organism: Bacillota bacterium; assembly: GCA_021821235.1. The sequence continues at coordinate 2,518 of JAKACS010000502.1, read as the reverse complement.
TGATTTTGAAGCGCAGGAAAGTAAGCCACTTCCAGGGACTTTGAGAGAACAATTAAAAATGTATGTGAACAGCTAATAAAGGAACTAAATCGTTCACTCGCGGCATAATTATCAGAATAGTTTGTTTTATTTTCCCGTAATGGTTTCGCTACTCTTTGTTGATTATGGTGTACTGTACAAAGTTAAAAATTAAAGGGGGAGAGGGTATGCGGTTTTCTCAAACAATTGCACTTGTAACAGGGGCAGGGAGCGGAATTGGCAGGGCGACAGCCATTCAGCTTGCAAAAGAAGGAGCTAAAGTGATTTTAGTCGGCCGAACAAAAACAAAACTGGAGGAAACTGCCCGATTGATTAATTCTGCAGCGAAAATTCCACGTGCGGAAATTTTTCCAGCAGATGTGACGGATGCGGACGATGTTTCAGAGTTGGCGGAATACGTTGACCAGCACTATCGTGACTTGCATATTCTAATCAACAATGCAGGTGGCTCGAGAAATTCGCGAATATTGGAGATGCCTGAGAAGGACTGGGACTATGTCCAAACAACCAATTTAAAAAGTGTTTTTCTTGTTTCAAAAGCCCTGGGCAGAATCATGGTGGAAGCAGCAAAAAACGATGATTTTCAACTGCAAAATCGGGCGATTGTCAATGTAGCCTCGCTCTCAGGTCACCAAGCAGGGGCAGAAATTCCTCATTATAGTGCTGCAAAAGCGGCCGTCATTAATTTAACCCGTTCCCTCGCGTTAGAAATGTCTCTTTATGGGATTCGTGTAAATTCCGTTTCACCAGGATTTGTTGAAACACCATTAACAAGAGAAGGACTTCAAAATGAACGTTTTGCAAAAGCAATTGAACGAAACACAGCATTAAGAAGGGTCGGAAAGCCGGAAGAAATAGCGCACGTAATTGCATTTGCAGCCTCGAGCGATGCTTCCTATATGACGGGAAGCGATCTGCTCGTTGACGGAGGCTGGCTAATTAAATAAGTCATCTAAACAAGAATAAAGGAGATGCCAAATGACAGCGAATGATTTAATAATTGAAAAAAAAGGAGCAATTTTGCATTTGCTTTTAAACCGTCCGGAACGGTTAAATGCCTTCAGTCCAGAAATGATTTCGGGAATCACAAATGTTTTGAAGGATGCATGTGCTGATGAAGAAATCCGCGTTATTGTATTATCGGGTGCCGGCCGTTCTTTTAGTGCCGGCGGTGATGTAAAAACGATGGGGCTGGCGAGTTCAGTACAAGTCTACGAGCATATCGGCAGACTGAACGAATGCATTTTGACTATGAAAGCAACAGAAAAACCAATCATTGCCGCCGTACATGGCTTTGCCGCAGGCGCAGGGTTTAATCTTGCATTGGCATGCGATTTGATCATTGCTGCTGAGGATAGCAAGTTTGCGATGAGTTTTTCACAGGTTGGCCTAATCTCAGACGGGGGCGGGTCGTATTTTTTACCAAGATTAATTGGTTCCCATCTGGCAAAAGAATTCTTCTTTAGTGGCAAACCGGTTACGGCGCAGAGGCTTTACGAGCTTGGCGTGATCAATCATCTCGTTCCAAGCGAAAGCCTTATCAAAGAAACAACGACATTGGCAACGAGCATCGCCGATGGCCCGGGAAAAGCGCTGGCCATGATCAAGAAGCTAATTGATCATTCCTTTACCGCCAGTTTGGATGAAATTCTTGAACAAGAGCGGATCACGCAAACCATGCTGGTCACGACGAAAGACCATAAAGAGGGAGTTGCAGCATTTAAAGAAAAGCGGAAACCTGTGTTTAAAGGTAAGTAGCATCAAAAAGGGCTTGAATCCGATCAAGCCCTTTTAACTTTTTACTAAATTATGAACAAAGTATTAATTACTATGAAACAATCTTCTCGTGAATTGAACTGTGAGAAAAAACGTTTAAACTAAAAAGGAAGACCTATTGAAATTGGAGATGAATAATGGTGAACATACTTGTCATTGAAGATAATAAAAGTGTATGCTCGATGATTGAAATGTTTTTTACCAAGGAGGGCATCCATGGTGAATTTATCAATGACGGCCTTCAAGGGTATAACCGCTTTAAAGAAGAGAGCTGGGATGCGCTGATCATTGATTGGATGCTACCTGGAATGGATGGGGTTACGATCTGCCGCAAGATTCGCGAGGAAAAACATACGGTTCCGATCATTATGCTTACCGCTAAAGACAGTGAGTCAGACCAAGTGCTTGGACTTGAAATGGGTGCAGATGATTATGTCACAAAGCCATTCAGTCCACTTACATTAATGGCGAGAATCAAAGCTGTAACCCGGCGATTTTCGCAAAACAGCCTTCACGATGAACATGAGGCCGGAATGATTCATTCAACGTATTTTAAAGTCAATAAAAATACCCGGGAAGTTCTTTTGAATGGCGAACTGATAACCAACTTAACACCGAAAGAATTTGATTTGCTGACCTATTTTGTTCAGCATCCGAAACAAGTGTTTTCAAGAGAGCAATTGCTTGAACGGGTTTGGGGTTA
>JAKACS010000501.1 GCA_021821235.1 Bacillota bacterium | reverse complement strand
ATTGGGCAAAACCTGTTGACAGAAAACGCCCAGTCTACGGAAATGCAAAACCGCTTGAAGCGATTGCAAGTAAATAAACGGGTAAAGGGAGGAAAAAATATATGGGAAAACTCAAAGTTGGTGTGATTGGTTGTGGAAGTATTGCAAAGCATCGCCATCTGCCGGAATATGCGGCAAATGAACAGGTTGAAATCATTGCGGTTTGCGATATCGTCGAAGTTCGTGTAAACGAGACAGCAGAAAAATATCAGGCAAAGGCTTACACAGATTACAAAGAACTCTTGGCAAATGAAGAGATCGATGCCGTTTCCGTTTGTACCCCCAACTATTTGCATGCTCCGATCTCAATCGCGGCATTAAATGCGGGCAAGCATGTTCTTTGTGAAAAGCCGATGGCCACTTCAAAAGAAGAAGCGCAAGCCATGATTGACGCTGCCAAGAAAAATAACAAAAAGCTGATGATTGGCCACAATCAGCGCTTTGTTAGCTCGCATAGAAAAGCAAAGAAATTAATTGAAAGCGGTGAAATCGGTAAGATTTATAGTTTTCGAACTTCTTTCGGTCACCAAGGCCCAGAAAAATGGAGTGCAGACGGCACAGACAGCTGGTTTTTTAAAAAAGAGCAGGCGTTTATCGGGGCAATGGGGGATTTAGGGGTACATAAAACGGATTTGGTTCGCTATGTACTCGGTGAAGAAATAGTAGAAGCAGGCGCGTTTATTGAAACAAGTGCGAAAAAGAACAGCACCGTGGACGATAATGCCGTTTGTATTTTAAAAACAGAAAGCGGCATCATTGGAACCCTTGCAGCAAGCTGGGCATATGTATCAAAAGAAGACAATTCCACAATTATTTATGGAGAAAACGCCATTTTAAGGCTTGAAGAAGATCCGGACTATTCCCTAATTGTTCAATATAAGAATGGGGAAACGGTTAAATACGAATTGGGGAAAATCCAATCCAATGATGAAGGTGGCCAGAATTCATCCCATGTGATTGAACAGTTTGTAACAAGTATGATTGAAGATACAGAGCCGCCGGTCAGCGGTGAGGAAGGATTCAAATCATTAAATGTTGTCCTTGCCGCACTCGAATCGACTCGGACAAAACAAATTGTAAAAGTGGATACTACTGTGACAACTTTTGCTTAAGACATGAGGTGCGGAAATGAGTAAACTGCGTATTGGTATTGTTGGAACCGGCGGGATTGCCCAAGGCAGGCATATCCCTGCCTTTTTGAAGTTAGCAGATCGTGTGGAAGTAAAAGCCGTATCGGACGTTAATTTTGCAAGAGCGAAGGAAGTTGCAGAAAAATTCGCAATTCCTGAAGTGTATCCGACCTATCAAGAAATGTTCGGAGAAGTCGATGCGATTGTGGTATGTACCCCCAATAAATTTCATGCCGAGATCACGGTCGAAGCGCTTGAAGCAGGTCTTCACGTCCTTTGCGAAAAGCCGATGGCACTATCTGTTGCTGAATGTGAATCGATGATCACAGCGGCAAAAGCATCCGGCAAAAAGCTTGCGATAGCCTACCACTATCGTTTTATGAAAGAAGCACAAGCAGCGAAAAAAGTGATGTTCGAAAATGAAATTGGCCATCCGCTTGTAGTCAGGGTTCTGGCGCTTCGTCGCCGGAAAGTCCCAGGCTGGGGTGTTTTTACTAACAAAGAATTACAAGGCGGCGGAAGTTTAATTGACTATGGCTGTCACTTGCTCGATTTAGCCCTTTGGTTGATGGGTGAAGCCGAGCCCACTTTGGTTGCAGGATCCGCTTATAATGCGTTAAGCAAAATTCCCGGACAGGTGAACCAGTGGGGCGATTTTAACCATGAAACATTTAATGTCGATGATCATGTATCAGGCTACATTAAATTTTCGAATGGGGCATCCTTGCTGCTTGAAACTTCATGGTCCAATAATATTAAAGAGGATGTAATCGAAAATGTCAGCATTTCCGGGGACAAAGGGGGCCTTGAAGTATTCCCGTTCAGTTTGAATTATGCCAAACACGGAATGTTGTTTAACAGCCCTGCTGCTTGGATTCCAGGGGAGGATGACCCGAGTGTACCGCAAGCGGAAAATTTCGTCGAGGCATGCCTTGGGCAGGCTGAACTTGTGGTAAAACCGGAAGAAGCTTTAAGAGTCTCCCAAATTATTGAGGCGATTTACGAAAGCAGTCAAACAGGCAGCAGTGTACAAATTGAAGCAAGGAAAGGGCAGGAGGTTTAATCAATGAAACTTGGCATCTTCACTGTTTTATTTGCAGATAAGTCATTTGAAGAAATGTTGGATTATGTCAAAAAATCCGGAGTGACTGCCGTTGAAATCGGAACAGGAAATTATCCCGGCAATGCCCATTGTGACCTTGACAGTTTGCTAGAAAGCAAGGATAAACGGGAGGAATATCTGGGGCAGATTGAATCGAGTGGCCTGACCATCAGTGCCTTCAGCTGTCATGGCAATCCTCTTTCACCTGACAAAGATTTTGCACGGACATCACATGAAACATTTGTGAAAACAGTTCAACTTGCGGAATCGATGAACGTACCGGTTGTAAACTGTTTTTCAGGAACGGCTGGTGATCATGAAGGGGCTAAATATCCGAACTGGCCTGTTGTTGCATGGCCAAATGAGTACGGGGATGTATTAAAATGGCAATGGGAAGAAAAGTTGATTCCATATTGGAAAGAGTGGGGAAAATATGCCCAAGAGCATCATGTGAAAATCGGTCTTGAGCTTCATGGCGGCTTTCTCGTCCATACCCCGTATACATTGTTGAAGCTGCGCGAAGAAACATGTGAAGCCATTGGAGCCAACTTGGATCCAAGCCATCTTTGGTGGCAAGGAATTGACCCCGTAGCGGCAATTAAAATTTTGGGAAAAGAACAGGCGATCCATCACTTCCACGCGAAAGATACGTATATTGACCAAGACAATGTCAACATGTTTGGTTTAACGGATATGCAGCCATATGGTCAAGTGCAGTCACGGGCATGGACTTTCCGCTCCGTCGGCTGCGGACATAGCCTGCAGGAATGGTCGGATATGATGAGCGCCTTAAGAACATATGGCTATGACTATGTTGTAAGCATTGAGCATGAAGACCCGCTGATGTCAATTGAAGAAGGATTCAAACGCGCTGTCCGCAATCTTCAATCTGTTTTAATCGAAGAACAGCCGTCGGTAATGTGGTGGGTATAAATGAAAACTCGCCGACTGGCGAGTCCTTTGGACGAAGACAGGGGCGTAGTTGAATTTATGCGTTCAGAATTTATGGATATAAATTCTGGTTAGCTAAAAAAATAAAAGCAAGGGGCTTGCTGTTTTGTATAACAGCAAGCCCTTTCTATGTAATATCAGAATTTATATCTTAACTTATTGTCTAGACCCAGTAAAAGGGAAAAACCAGGTCGATAAAGGTGTCTATGGCTTAGGAGATATACCAATAAAAGAAAAAATCCAGTCGCCAGTCGATTGATGGTTCGCGGCAAAAATGGGCATCTGGTTGATAGATGAGTCTATCAGTCAGTAAATACCAGTAAAAGGGAAAAAACCGGTTGATAGAAGGGTCTATCACTCAGTAAATACCAGTAAAAGGGAAAAAACTGGTTGATAGAAGAGTCTATCACTTAGTAAATACCAGTAAAAGGGAAAAAAC
>JAKACS010000500.1 GCA_021821235.1 Bacillota bacterium | reverse complement strand
TAAAATATGGCGTTCAGGCAGTTTTCCGCAATAAATCAGCTCACAATCCGCTGGTGCGTATTCCAGCAATTTCGGATTGGAAAGCCGGTCATACAAAATGACCTCCGCTTGCTTGATCGCTTCCATGCCCTTTACCGTAATTAAACGAACGTCCCCCGGTCCAGCTCCGACTAAAAATACTTTCCCTGTTTTCATCTTGCAGCCACCCTCCTATGCTGTAGTTGCCATTGAATCCTCTACGGCGATTTCTCATGACGCGTTCGCCACCGTTTTTGCCTTTTGTGCGTCATGGGATTCCCGCTCATGATCATTTATTCGAGTTAAACGAGCAAATAAATCGTATCGCCTTCGACTTCAACCGGAAAGGTTTGTACTTGGCCTTCGTCCGGCGCCTGCACTTTTCCGTCGACTAAGGAAATTTTCCAATCATACACCGGGCAAAATACGTATTCCCCGCTGACGAGCCCTTCCGACAGTACGCCACCTTTTGGATGTGGACTGCGATTTTCAACCGCGTAAACATTCCCATTCGTTACCTTAAAAATCGCAACTTCATGTTCGCCAACAGTAACCTTATAACCAGCTCGTTGCGGCAGTTTTGAATAATTGGCCACCGCAACCCGTGTCAACGTTTCATTCATTTCGTTTCACTCCCAACTAGTATATCATGTTTTTCATAGTATTTCGATAGGATTTCTTTATTTTTAATTGCCTCTTTCCAAGGTTCATTGTATTTTTGCAGCGTTTTGTCCATGCGTTCATTCAGTTCTTTCCTTGTTTGCTCATCGGCAAGAACTTGTTTGACATGGTCAAGTCCTACACGCTCAAGCCATTTCGAGGTGCGTTCCAAATATGTTGCTGTTTCGCGATAGTATTGCAAGTATGCCCCGGCAATTTCCATCACTTCTTCCTGTGTTTTGACGGTAATGAGCAAATCTCCTGCACGAAGGTCGACACCGCCATTGCCGCCGACATAAATTTCCCAGCCACCATCAATCCCGACGACGCCGAAGTCTTTAATTCCCGCTTCCGAGCAGTTTCTCGGACAAGCAGACACACCCATTTTCACTTTATGCGGCGTATCGAGCCGTTCAAATTTTTTCTCAAGCTCAATGCCAAGTGCCATGGAATCCTGGGTACCGTAGCGGCAGAACTGGGCGCCGACACACGTTTTAACCGTGCGCAGCGTTTTTCCGTACGCATAACCCGAAGGCATGTCAAGTTCTTTCCAAATTGCCGGCAGATCCTCTTTATTGACACCGAACAAGCCGATCCGCTGTCCGCCCGTTAATTTTACAAGCGGCACATTGTATTTCTCAGCGACTTCGCCGATTTTGATCAAATCTTTGGCACTTGTTACCCCGCCATACATTCTTGGGACTACCGTAAACGTTCCATCCTTTTGAATATTGGCGTGCATTTTTTCATTCACCAGGCGGGAATCACGGTCGTCTTTGTATTCATCCATGTAAATCATGCCTAGGAAGTAGTTAAGCGCCGGGCGGCATTTTGTACAACCCTCTTCATTTTTCCAGCCAAGGACATTCATGACTTCTTTGATGCTTGTTAAGCCTTTTTCTTTAATTTCCGCAACCACCTCGTCACGGCTAAGTGTTGTACAGCCGCAAAGACCGGTTTTTTGCGCTGCAGCCGCATCAAACTGATCGCCAAGCGTGTGAGCTAAAATTTTGCCAATTATTGGCTTGCATCGTCCGCATGAACGTCCGGCATTTGTACAGCCGCCCACTTGATCAACAGTCGTCAATCCTTCTGTCCGAATTGCTTCTACAATCGTACCTTTCGTTACCCCGTTGCAGCCGCAGACTAGTTCATCATCCGGCATCGAAGCAACATCATCGCCGCCTGAACCTTCCTGCGATTGTAAAAGTGAAACACTTGTCATGCCGCTAACATCTTCTTTTTTCGTCAGCATTCGAAACAGCTTCGTGCTGTCCTCGGTATCACCGTAAAGCACAGCCCCGACGACCCGGTTGTCTCTGATTAAAATCTTTTTATAAACGCCGTCAAATTCATTGTGCACTTTGATTGCCTGCGTTGTTTCGTCTTCAAAAATTTCGCCTGCTGAGTAAAGATCGATTCCGGCAACTTTTAATTGTGTTCCTGTGACCGATCCTTCATATGCTGCTGTTTCTTTACCGCAAATTCGGCTTGCTAGCACTTTGCTTTGTTCGTATAATGGCGCAACCAGGCCATAAACAATTTCGCGGTGTTCAGCACATTCACCAACGGCATAAACATTGGCAGTTTGAGTTTCCAGATAGTCATTGACAACAATCCCGCGATTGACATAAATACCGCTCTCCTTTGCCACCGCCACATTTGGTTTAATGCCAATCGCCATTACAACAAGATCGGCTTCAACCTCAGAGCCGTCTTTAAAACGAATCCCTGTTGCCCGCTCGTCACCGAGAATTTCGACCGTTTGCTTTTCCATTAAAAAATTCATGCCTTGTGATTCCAGTTCTTTTTTCAGCAATGCCGAAGCTGCCGGGTCAAGCTGGCGCTCCATCAAATGCGGCATTAAGTGAACCACATCTACTTCCATGCCGAGATTAAGCAAACCGCGTGCCGCTTCAAGTCCGAGCAGTCCCCCGCCAATGACGACAGCTTTCTTATATTCTTTCGCTGATTTGATCATCATTTCACAATCGTTTAGATCGCGAAATCCAGTTACACCTTGCTTGTCAACACCTGGAATTGGCAGAATAAATGAATTTGATCCGGTTGCCAGAATCAATTCATCGTATTCGACTTCACGACCTTTGTCGGTGATAACCCGTTTTGCGTTGCTGTCAATTTTGGTTGCAGCCTCACCTGTAAATAATTGAATCTTATTTTCACCGTACCAGTCGAGCGGGTTAATGATAATTTCATCAAAGTTTGTATCGCCTTGCAGAATGTTTGATAGTTTAATGCGATTATAGTTTGGGTATGGTTCTTTACCGAAAATGGTAATCTCAAATTGTTCCGGAGCGATTTTAATGATTTCCTCAATCGTCCGTACACCGGCCATGCCGTTACCAATCATCACGAGTTTTTTCTTGTTCATGATCGTCTCTCCTATCGTTTTTTCATCTGGTCGTTTTTCTTATGAATAAATTGTATTCTCCTTCCGGCTAAAAAATTGTGAGGTACGTCACAACTCGAAGGCGTTTGTGAATGGTTTCACATTATTGTCAAAAAGTCGGCTAGTTAAATGTCTGTAGGCGGAATTGTCGTGGTTGGCGGCGGAATTGTCCGTCGTTTAGGCGGAAAAATGCAGTTTTCACGCGGGAATGATCGCACATATAGGAGCTACTCAAAAAAGCCACCAATCCGGCAGCTTGATCATAAAGGGAGAAAAATGATGATTCTGGTTTTACTCACCTTATTGCTTGATAATTTGTTTGGAAACTTTTTTACTATGACTAAACTCAATAATGTATTGAAAACTATAAAGTATTAAAGCCCTTAAAAAGTCGATTGCTAAATATTGAACTTTAGTTAATTTCTCCAAAGTAAAGATTTTATAGCGGTTTACAAATTTTACACCCCCTAAATCGGTGTTTGTCAATATAGTTGTCGCATTTAGTTACTTTAGTGTTTTTAAAAAATGTCATCAATCCCCTAGTTCAGTGAAAGCTACCGCGCTGCGCTTGCTGACCTG
>JAKACS010000499.1 GCA_021821235.1 Bacillota bacterium | reverse complement strand
GTTGTGTTCATTGAACCAGGCAGAGCAATGAACATTGTGTTAATGAGTTCGTTAAAATCTGCTGGCGATGTCCGCTTCCCGGTTATAATCGGGATGATTTCAATGTGGGGTATTGCGGTTGTCCTTAGCTATCTTCTCGGGATTCACTATGGCTTAGGGTTGCTTGGCATTTGGCTTGCCCAAGGTACCGATGAGTGGTTTCGCGGGATTTTCGCCATCAAGCGCTGGCTCAGCAGTCCTTGGGAGCGGGGCAAGAAAATGAAACCAGCCTGCCATGTTCATGAAAATGTAAGCAGCTAAAGGATTTTACTTTCACTCCATTATTAACAAATAAAGGAATTCCATTAACTCGGAATCCCTTTTTTCTGCTTGATGAATGCTTCCATCTGATCTGCCGGAAGCGGCCTGCTGTAGTAATACCCTTGCACCATGTCACAGCCATTTTCCGTTAAAAATTGGTTTTGTTCTTTTGTTTCGACCCCTTCTGCGACAACAGCAAAATTCAAATGATGACCCATGTCGATAATCGTTTTGACCATTGCCCCCTGTTTTTCGTTCTGATCAATATCATCAACAAAAGATTTATCAATTTTTATTTTATCAATCGGTAAATATTTTAAATAACTTAACGATGAATAGCCTGTACCAAAATCATCAATCGATAAACGGATGCCAAGAGCCTTTATTTTCTCTAAAATTAGGGTGGATTCCTCAAAATTTTGCATGATGCTCTCAGTGATTTCCAAATCTAAACAATTCGGATCTAAACCGACTTCATCCAGAGTATTTACAACCGATTGGACAAATTGTTCATCTTGAAATTGACGCACCGATATATTAACCGCGATGGAAAAGTCCGATGATCTCAAATTTCTCCATCTTTCAGCCTGCTCGCAAGCCGTTCTCAATACCCATTTGCCAATTGGCACAATTAACCCTGATTCTTCCGCTAAGGGAATAAATTCACTCGGAGGCACTAGGCCATGCGTTGGATGCTGCCAGCGAACCAAAGCCTCGATTCCAACTAACTTGCCTGATGCCAAATCGATTTGCGGCTGATAATAAAGCCGTAACTCATTCTTTTCCAAAGCCCTTCGCAAACTATTTTCCATTTCAATCTTCCGTTTGGAGAGTCGGTCAAATTTCCGCGAGTAGAATTGATAATTATTTTTCCCACGTTCTTTTGCCAAGTACATTGCCTTATCCGCATTTTTCAACAATGTTGCTTCATCAAAGCCATCATGTGGATACATGCTGATACCAATGCTTGGCGTCACAAAATACTCTTGTTCGTTTACCACAATGGGGGGTGAAAATTCAGCTAAAATCCGCTTTGCAACCTCTGTTACTTTTGGCTTGTCGGCATTTTCCAGTAAAATGACAAATTCATCTCCACCGTGGCGCGACACGGTACTATCACCACCAACGGCATTTTTCAGGAGATTGGCAGCTTTTTGCAAGACAAGATCGCCAACGAAGTGTCCTTGTATATCATTAATGATTTTAAACCGATCCAAATCTAAGAACAGAATCGCGAATGATTGTTTGCTTCTCGTAGCTAATACATTATTAAAATAGTGTTGAAACTGATTGCGGTTTGGCAGCCCTGTTAAGCTGTCATAGTAAGCAAGCTGCTTGATCGTTTTTTCCGCTTGCTTCCGCTCAGTAATATCGCGGGCAACAATTTGCTTCGCTGCTCTGCCGGCATAAAAAATTTCCATCATGGACATTTCTACATCAATAAGCGAACTGTCTAATTTTTTCACTTGAAATTCAACATGGGTGCGATTCACTGTTCCGCGATTGATTGCCGTTTCGTGTGCTTTAATCTCTTCAGAAATGTGCATCGGGGCAAACTGCCAGACGGATTGGCCAATTAACTCGCTTGGACATGTTGCTCCAAGCAACTGGCAGCCAGCTTTGTTGATGTAGTCGATTTTTCCATTGCTAACAACGGCGATAATATCCGGTGACATTTCGACCAAACTGCGATAGAGATCTTCACTTTCTTTTCGATCGGTAATATCAAATAATACACTGTTGAAATCGATTAATTGTCCGTGTTCATTGGTGATGGGAATGCCCCTGTCTTGAATCCAGCGAATTTCTCCATCCGGGCGGATAATGCGGTACGTACTCGTCACCGCCTGACCGGATAGAAGCTTCTCCTCTCTCTCTTTTATAACAGGATGATCCTCCGGGACAATGACTTTCTTCCAAAGATCAATGTCTTTATAAAAATCGTCCAACATATATCCATACAGCTTTTCGATTCCAGCTGAGATGATCAGTTTGTCATTTTTTAAGTCATGGGACCAAACCGCCACGTCGAGCGCATCAAAGATACTTTCCAGTTTCCGCTCATTTCTTTCCTTCTCTTTCGAAGTCCTTTGTAGAACTTTTAAGAAAAAGTAAAAGATGACAATTGTGATCAACACGACTATGATAGAGAGATGGGTAAATAACTCAAAGGTTTTAGGTAGAAATGGCTGTAACTCATCTGCTATTTCTATTAAAATTAGGATAATAAAAAGCAGAATCCATCTACTTTTGCTTTTTTCAGTCCAGAAAAATTTCATCTTTGCACTTCCTATATCAACAACAATCCCTTTAAACATAGCAAAAATAGTGTGGTCAAACAATGCGCTTTCATCAATTTGCCATGTGTTAATTTTTAGCATGTCAATGTGAACAGGAATGTTCATTTGTTGATCCCAAACTGTGGAAAAACTCTTGTTCCATTGTTTCAGCTAAAAAGATCATTTTGAACCCGGTTCCTTTTCCCTTCTCACTTTTTACCTCGACCCGGCCATCCATTGCTTGAATGATCCGGTAACTAACCATCAAGCCTAACCCCGTTCCTTTTTCTTTGGTGGAATAGAACGGTTGCCCCAGCCGGTTCAGTTCTTCTCTCGTCATGCCACATCCCGTATCCTTAATCTCAATAACTGCCTTGTTCTGTAATTTATATGCAGAAATAGAAAGAGTTCCTCCGTGTGCCATCGATTCAACTCCATTTTTGGCGAGATTTAAGCACGCCTGGGTTAATTTATTCCAATCGGCGCTGATAAAGAGGGAGCGTTTGTTCCATTCCTCAATCTGGACATGGCGTGCTGCTGCAAAGGACGACATAACGGTAGCCACGTGATGCACCAAAAGTCCAACGTCGATCACAGCTGTTTGATCAATTTGCGGTTTTGCATAGGATAAATACTCGGAAATTATCGATTCTGCCCGATCCAATTCATCGATCGCCACTTTTATGAAATAGCGATTCTTCTCATCCTCTTGCGGGGGTTGGAGCAGCTGGATAAACCCCCGCACGACCGTCAACGGATTTCGCACCTCATGGGCGATGGACGCTGCCAGTTCACCCAACACCTGCATTTTCTCTGCCCGCTGAATTTCATTTCTCATTTTCATATGTTCAACCAATGTATCGATCAAAAAAACGGACAACCAACTGCCGAGAATATGAAGAATAGAATAACCTACGAAAAAGAGAATAATTCTTTCGTTAATCGCAACACCCAAGCCGTCCACCCGGTAGTAACTGACGAACGTGACTGACATGGAGGAAAAAAGGGACAATCCCATGGCGAGGAGCATTTTGCGGATGCGAGAAAAGGAGCGGTACTTGGATCTGCAATAGCAGGTAACAACTGCCA
>JAKACS010000498.1 GCA_021821235.1 Bacillota bacterium | reverse complement strand
CTCGCCAGTCGGCGAGTTTTCTTTATTTGTCTTCTCTTAAAATATATTCATTTCCATCCTGGTCTTTAAAGGTAAACATGGTTCCGAATGGCAATCGTAATAAATCCTCTACTTCTACTCCATTTTGTTTCATTTTTTCGTATGCCGATTCGATATCTGTTGTGCTAAACAAAATGGAGGGATGGGCCACTTTCTCTGGCTTTTGCCGCTCCATTGCTGCTTTCGAGTAAAGAACCAAAGTGGTGAATTCATCTTCGCTTGGTCCGACTTCGATCCAGGCTGCATTTGGTCCCATTGGCTGTTCAAATTTTAAAACAAACCCGATTTTGTTGAGCCAAAAATCTTTCGCTTGTTGCTGATCATTTACATAAATAGTAATTTTTCCAATTTTATTAATCATTTCAATCTCCTTTAACGGCCATGATAATTGGTTATTCCATGATAACAATAGCAATTTCCATTTTGGATTTCAAGCAGATCGGCGATGGCTGGAAAACATCATTTGCTGAAGGCAGAATAAATGTCAATGTAGGCGGAATTAATAGTTGGCAAGACGGAATTCTTTCTAGTGGTATAAATAAGAGAAGTTCATAGAGCTCGACAAAGAGAAAAAACCAGTCTAATGGTCAATAAGAACGGTTCATAGAGCCCTTAAAGGAGAAAAAACCAGTCCAACGGTCATTAAGAACGGTTCATAGAGCGCCACAAATAGAAAAAGCTGTTCAATTTGTCAATTAAAGGATGGATAATGTTCCCCATTCAGAGAGTTTTGTAGCCAAAATTGTTTTAAAGTTCGTTTACAGCCACTCCTGTAGGTTTTTTTGCTAAAATGAAAGAATGTGCAGGATTTCCATAAAGAAGGGGTTTCGTTTTATGAAAGAAAAGAATCAACAACCCAGCGAAATGGTAGTGGGTATTCAAGGAATTCAGTGGGCGGTGTTTATGCTGACAAACATTGTCGCGGTGCCGGTTGTGGTCGGGGCGGCCTTCCATATGTCTCCTGCTGACATCTCAACCTTTATGCAGCGGATGCTGTTTGTGACAGGGGCAGCGACGTTGGTGCAAGTCTTTTTCGGCCACCGGCTGCCAATTGTTGAAGGCGGGGCAGGAATGTGGTGGGCTCTCTTTATTCTCCTTGGCGCCATGAGCGCACCAACAGAGCGGGGACAGCTGCTGCAACAGCTTGAATTAGGTTTGGTGAGTGCGGGGATTTTTCTGGTCATTCTCAGCTTTTTGCCGATCATCGGAAAAATCCGAAACCTGTTCACGCCCATTGTCACCGGCGTCTATTTACTATTACTTGTCAGCCAAATGAGCGGGTCTTTTTTCAAAAGCATGCTTGGCGTGACGGCAACAGGACACCTCGATGGCCGGATTGCCGCTATCAGTTTTATCGAAGTTTTTATCATTTTAATGATTTCATTAAGAGCAACCGGCATTTGGCGGAGCATGGGCCCGCTGATTGGAATTGCTGCGGGTTGGATCTTGTTTCAAATCGTTGGTTTAAATCCGTCAGCAAAAGCATTTACGCCATCCGGATGGTTTGTTTTTCCAAAAATCTTTAGCTGGGGGACACCGCAATTTGATTTTGGCATTGTCCTCACCTCGGTCATCACTGGAATCGTCCTTATTTCCAATGTGATTGCCAGCATTCTCGTGATTGGAATGGCGATACAAAAAGAAATTCAGCCGATTGAACATCAGCGGGGAATTTTCGGAAATGGAATAAGCCTGACTTTATCAGGGCTTTTTTCCGTCGTTGGCGTCATTCCGCTCTCGGTTGCCGGCGGATTTATCAGCACAACCGGGATCAAAGAGAAAAAACCGTTTATCATCGGTGCCATCATTATTTTAGTAACAGGGTTTTTCCCTTATATCGGCGGCTTTTTCTCGACAATGCCACTTGAAGTAGCGTATGCATCCTTGTTTATACCATTTGCACAAATGCTCGGCTTTGGGATTCGCGATTTGATGGGCCAAGAGCCGTCCAATCGTAATTTGCTTGTGATCGGGCTTTCGTTAATGGTCGGAATCGGCATGATGTTTATGCCGCCAGTTGCGTTTGAAAGCGTGGCGCCATGGCTTCGCAATATGATTGCCAATGGTCTTTTAGTCGGACTGATTTTGTGTCTGTTGCTCGAACATGTTCTTTTTCCGGCAAAAAAACCGAAAAAAGTTGAAAGGAACCAAAGCAATTCTTAATATGATAAGTAAGAACGATTCCAAAGGAGGCGGCCGGTATGCGTGTGATTGACCTTCATTGTGATGCATTGTTAAAACTGTCGGAAGGAAAAGGAACACTGCGGTTTGCTGATGCGTCAGAACTTCAGGCAAACAAACAAAGACTAAAGCAGGGACAAGTGAAAGTCCAATGCTTTGCGATTTTTATCGAGCCGAAAATCAAATCCGATCAAAAATTTCAGGCAGCACTTGATCAGGTGGATTATTTTTATGAGGAAGTTTTGCGGAAGAATCCAGAAATGAAGCAACTAAAAGATTGGTCCGACTTTGACCGGCTACAGGATGGAGAAATAGGTGCGATGCTCACGCTTGAAGGAGTCGATGCGATCGGCAATGACCTCGCCAAACTGCGCACTCTATATCGGCTTGGCGTCCGTTCGGTTGGGCTAACTTGGAATAATGCGAATTTGGCAGCCGATGGAGCCGGTGAACCGCGCGGCGGGGGCCTAACCGTTTTTGGAAAAGAAGTCGTGAAATTGAATAACGAGAATCAAGTTTTAACGGATGTTTCGCACTTGAGCGAGAAAGCTTTTTGGGATGTCATTGAGCTGGCGAAGTACCCGATTGCCAGCCATTCAAACGCGAAAGCACTTTGCAACCACCCAAGGAATTTAACCGATGAACAGGCAAAAGCGATGTTCAAAAAAGGCGGACTGGTTCATGTTGTTTACCATCCACCTTTTGTAAAAGCCGTGGGCACTGCGACGATTGATGATTTAATCAGGCATATTGATCATTTTTGCTCACTCGGCGGTGTAAAGCAAATCGGATTCGGTTCAGATTTTGACGGAATTTCAACATTTGTTGCCGGCTTGGAGGATGCGTCGAAAACGCAAAACCTTATCAATACGCTGTTAAAGCATTTTAAAGAAGAAGAGGTTAGAGGGTTTGCTTATCAAAATTTCCTTAACCACCGGCCGCAGACAACCTGATCGGTAAGTTTTACGAAAAAAGGTTTCCATAACTTAGATCCAAAAAATGGTGGGAAATCGAACACAATTTTCTCAGAGGTGAAAAACGTGAAAGTTAGTATTTTAGGAGGCGGAAGCGAGATTGGGGCTTCTTGTTTGCATATAAACATGGCAGATACGAATCTGATCATTGATGCGGGAATGAGAATGCACGGCGATGAGTTACTCCCAGCTTTTGGTATGCTTGAGAACCTTGAAGATCCTGAGGCGATCCTTGTTACACATGCCCATGCCGATCATATTGGGGCACTGCCCATAATTCATTCGCTCTATCCGTCTGTTCCGATCTATGCCACACCGCCAACGGCAGACTTAATGAAAGTAATGATGAAAGATTCATCTAAAATTTTAGAACAGCGCGCGCACGAAACAAATACCTTGCCTCCCTATTCTGAAGATCAGGTAAATGCAGTGCTCTCTGCTATTCTTCTGTATCCAGCAAATGGAATTATAAGG
>JAKACS010000497.1 GCA_021821235.1 Bacillota bacterium | reverse complement strand
CAAATTGAAAAATAGGATGGTGACGAATTCCGCAGTGTAAATGCCCAAATCGAACTGCTTTTAAAAACAGCTTTAAAAGAGTCCGGAAGGCTAAAAAAAGACAAACGCCAAAATGATTCCTGAAAAAATAGGCATTCCATGTCACAAAATGCAAAAAAAAAGCCAAACAAATGCCGGTATTGTCGAGGTTTGCGCTTGCCTAGGAAATATTGCATTCAAGAAATTTTACAAGAAGATGGTACGCAAAGACTGCGGCCATCGTCTTTTTTTTAAAAAAGCAATTCATATACTTCATTCAGTTCTCTTACCCGTTTATCATCTTTTTCTTCTTTGGCGTAGTTAATTTCATTCGGAAGAATTTTGTTTAAAAATTCAATTTCCCCACTGCTCAGATGGCGTACAAACGATTCCTCAGAAGGAAAATCCTTCTCTGATAATTTCCGGAATAGTTGTCGCCCTTTCGAGTGTTCATCCGTATAGTTTGCTAACGTCTCCCTTAAATACCCAAGTGTCTTGTCCATTACTTTCTCTCCTCTTGATTAGTTTCTTTGTTATTATGGAACAACGATATCCGACCTATTCATGAAAAAATCCCCTTGCTAAGGGGATCATTACGGTTTTGTGCAGGTTAAAATGCGGTAGCTTAGCGCATCTTGATACTGAAGCATTATTTGCGCATGCATTTGCATAATCCCAAACAACTCCGGGTCGACATTTGCCGAAAAATCAAACTCAGGTATTTGAAATTCTCCTTGTAAAGAAGGAATCTTTGCTTCTGTTTTAATTTCAGCAAACCCTGCTTTTTGCAAAATTCGCCGCCAATCCTCTTCAAGCAGCAAGGAATCTACACCATAAAAAGCGATAATGACTTCTTTTTCTTCTGAATTAAGCGGGGAATTAATCGTCATTTCATTGGCAATCAACTTGCCGCCCGTTTTTAGTACTCGATAAAATTCACTTAAAGCTTGATCCTTTTTCGTAAAAGCTAAAACGGATTCACAAATAATCAAGTCAAATGTGTTGTCTGAAAAAGGGATTTCCTCAACGGAGCCCTCCACTAATTGGATCGGTAATTGATGGGTGGCAAATCTGCTTTTTGCTTTGTTCAGCATTGTTCGATTAATTTCCAAACCGGTAATGTTTGCCCCGAATTGATTGTATAAGTAAGCTGCTGTTTGTCCTGTACCGCAGCCGGCGTCCAAAATGACCGAATCGCTTGTAATTTGTTCCTCGTTCACAATCTCTTTTGTTAGCGGGATTCCTCCAGGATGCGCACCGCCAACCCCAAATGCAGCCAGAAAATCAAAATAATTGTATTTCTTCAATAACACCACCACCACATCTTTTTTTGCATAATATGTTGAAAATAGCCTAAAGGTTCACTCTATGTGGGAACTTTGCAAAAAGGTACGTTCCATAATCGCAAAATTGCCTATGAATGAATATCTTAAGATAAAGAAATTGATTAGGGGGATTGAGAGTCATGAGTTTTTTATATGTCGCCCTTGGAGATTCACTTACTGCCGGTGTAGGAACTGGTTTATTTTCACCGGGTTTTGTCCAAAGATACAGACGAATGGCAGAGATGGAGCTTGATGAACAAGTATTTGCTCAAGTTTTTGCTCATCCTGGCTTTCAAACAAAAGACATTTTAGCGGAATTGGACAACGACTTTGTTCAAGAACAAATGGAACAAGCAGATATCATTACGATTACAGGTGGGGGAAACGATCTCATTCAAGCGGCAAGGAAATTTCTTCAAGATCAGAATGAACGCGATTTTTCAACTGCATTAAAGCAATCAATGGAAAATTTTCATGAAATGATGAAAAGGATTACGAAATTAAAAAAGAATGCTTCCAAACCTTATATCGTTCGAATGATTAATCTGTACAATCCATTTCCAAAGGATCCGCTTGCCGCGAAGTGGATTAGAAAATTTAATCAACTGATCAAAAGTTTTTCGGTAAAAGACAGCATTGCGATTGTTCAAATTGATACGATTTTTAAGGACTATGAAAAAGAGTACTTGTCCATTGATGGTATTCATCCAAATGATATTGGCCATGAACGAATTGCAGAAAGTCTGCATCGGCTCGGATATGGGGAACTTCTGTATGAAATTGAGGAATAGGAACGAATCGGTCACAAGAAGGTTTTGTCGAAATTTTCAGTATAATATCAAAGCAAAAAAGTTTTGATCCAGTTGTAAAGCAGCCGGCATTTACGCTTTGAGAATTTTTTGCCACTCATAGCACGACAGAAATTGCGGAAAATGAAAGAGAGGGGGAAATGAACCCTCATTCCGGAAAAAGGAGTGCAAAAAAATGAGAACAAAATCGCTATTCAGATTTGCCGGCAGACAACCATTTTTTAAAATATTTTCAAGACGAAGAAACAATCGGGGCGCGATGTGGGCATCCCTAATTGGAGTTGGCATCAGTGCCGTCGCAATGTTCACGAGAAATAGAGGACAAAAGAAAATTTCTTCAATAAATTTCCAAAATTTAATGAAGAATAATCCTTTAAAAAAAAGCTCACCCAATATAAGTGATGCAGCATTAGCAGAATTCTCTGAAGAGCTAATGTCAAAAGCATTGAACAACAATCAAAATAACCACTAGTAAAAAGTCCGCTGTTTTAGCGGACTTTTCTACAATGAAGGAACTTTTTTTGGGCGGTATTGAATAACGTCGGACGAATACAATTTAATGATCAAGTAATTGCCTAATGTTTTTGCTTGAATCAAAACGGGTTGATTGTACGTATTTTTAAACACAAAATCTGGCCCGTACCAGCTGACTGTCGCGTCTCTTCCCGGCGGAATATAAGGAACACGGCGTGTGTGTGAAAATCGCTGAATAATTTTTAACCCCGCATTATCAACCGCATTAAAAAGGGTTGAGGATACTTGACAAATGCCGCCGCCAATATCCTCTGATAGTTCACCCCTAATGATGACGGGTGCGCGCAAATATCCTTTTTCAGCTGTTCTTTTCCCAACGGCTTTATTAAAAGAAAACGACTCACCTGGAAAAACGACAACATTATTAATTGCTTTTGCAGCGAGAGAAATATTGATTGACCGCATTTTATTATTGCTATTAAACGATGTCATATAACGGCCAATCCGCTTCGTGCGAATATGTCCAAGCAGCTCTGTGTCTACTATTGGATACAGTGGAAGAATGGGTATTTCCATTTGTGTTAGGCTCTTCCCGAAATAGAAACCATACACCTGTTCTGTAAATGCCTGGCGAGAAAGACGGGAGCCGATTTTTTCAGGGATAATGTTTCCTGAAGAATCGAGAGCTGCATTAACAGGTTCTTTATAAACCAATTTATCAAGCCTTTCGAGGTATTCGTCGAATTTCTTTTGATCTATAATTGGAAGTCCAAAATAGGGGGAGAAGAACTCGAATCGACTCACAGCAGATACGACTTTCCCTTGATGAGTAAGGGTGATTTGATCTGAACCATTTGTCTGCTGGATTAAAAGCAAGATACCAAAAAGAAATGAAAAATTCATACTGCGCCGACCTCCTCATTTTAATATGGGTGGAAGTATGAATTTTCATGTAAAAAAGAAAAAGCATTTAAAAAGGAAAAAGACATTTAAAAAGGAAAAAGGACGAGCTATACTAGTGATAGGAACGACTAGAAAAGCGCT
>JAKACS010000496.1 GCA_021821235.1 Bacillota bacterium | reverse complement strand
GTTAAACTCGATTGTTCTGCCGCTATTCCCTCCGACATCCTCACTGGCAAGCAGGATATCAAGTTTGTTCAATTCCTTCTTAACTGCTTCCACATTTCTCGGGCCAATTCGCATGATTTCGCTTGTCGATGCAAATTGAAACATTTGAGCACCTCCCGCTATCTTTGCTCTTAAGGTATCACGTCTAGCCCCTTGTAAGAGTAAATGCCGGACAAGCTCTTTAACGGCAGTATCGGCATATTTCGCCGGATTAAACTCTGGGGTTTTTGCCAAGGATGATTCAGGAAGCATGACATGTGCAAGTCCGGCCATTTTCCGGTCAAGATCGTAAATCACGACACCGACACAGGAGCCCAAGCCAGAGGTACGGATGTGATCCGGATGCCTTACGAGCTTCATATCAGCGATGCCAACCTTTGCAATCTGTATCTCGTCAATCATCGGCTGCAACTCCTAAAGCATTGAAAAGAATGGAAAACGAATCCGGATCCGGAAGTAAAAAGAAATGGCCGCGCAGCCATTCAGGTACTGGCGCATCATCTTCATTTAAGGCAGTATCAATAACGATTGCATAGTCGCATACTTGGGAATGTTCGATTAGGCCAAAGCTGATAATCGCTCCAACCATATCGATTCCAATTCCCGGAACCGATGGATAAAGCGATAAATTTGTAAAGTCGGACAACGCAGTTAAGTAGGATCCGCTTAAAATATTGCCAAGCTCCTGCAAGGCGGAAAGCCCCATCTCATTATATGGCAGTGTTTCAAATGAGAAATCGATGTCACCGATCATCTGTTGGACATAATGCTCCGCTTGGGAAAGTGGCAGGACAAAAAACATGCTGCCGGATGCTTCTCCTTCAATCCGCAAAAATACGCTTGCAACAATATTTTCTGCTCCTCCTGCCATCTCAACCATTTCATCAAAACTAACAATCTCAACTTTTGGCACTTTCATGTCTATTTTTTTATTAAGGAGCTTTGATAAGGCGGTTGCCGCATTGCCAGCTCCAATATTCCCGATTTCCCGCAAAATATCAAGATGCAAAGAGGTAAAATGCTTTAGAAATGTCATCGCTCATACCTCTCACTTTCTATTGTATTTGCTCTACATTCATCACTTTTTCGAGATCTAGCAAGATTAGCAATCTTTTTTCAATCTTGACAACTCCATCAATATACTCCGCTTCCTTTCCACCGACAATTTCTGGAGGCGGTTCGATTGCATCTCTTGAAATGTCTAACACATCATTGGCCGCATCAACAACCAACCCGACTTCAACATCGCCAATTACAGCAATAATGATACGGGTGTTTTCAGAATGGCCGCTTTCTTCCAGTCCAAATCGCTTACGGAGATCGACGATTGGTGTCACAAGGCCGCGGAGATTAATGACACCTTTAATATAGGATGAAACCCCGGGCACACGGGTAATATATTGAACTTTTTCAATTGAGCGAACTTGTTCAACAGGGATGGCATATTCTTTCTCTTTTAATTGGAAGACAATTATCTTTAATTCCTGTGTAAGCGTCTCAGTCATTTTCTTCACTCCAGTCATGTACCGTCTTTTCGTTCAAAAACTTATTTAATCAGGGCATTGCAGTCAACGATTAAGGCAACTTGTCCATCGCCGAGAATTGTGGCGCCAGAAATGGCAAATACGCTGGCCAAATAGTTGCCGAGAGACTTTAGGACAATTTCTTGCTGACCGATAAAAGAATCGACGACAAGTCCTGCCATTTTGTCCCCTTTACGGACAAGTACAACCGAATGAAGGTCGCTTGTTTCGTTCCTAACAGGAACTTCAAAAAGATCCTTTAAGAAAAGGAGCGGAACGACTTTGCCACGGAAATCAATAACCTTTTGATTATGGGCATTCAGAATATCTTCGTCCTTAATAATGGCCGTTTCGATAATTGAAGAAAGCGGGATTGCATACTTTTCCTTTTGAATACCAACAAGCATGACGGAAATAATCGATAATGTCAGCGGCAGCTGGATTGAAAAGATTGATCCTTTTCCGATAACAGAGTCAATCGTTACAGTGCCGCTGAGAGATTCAATTGTATTTTTGACGACATCCAAGCCAACGCCTCGGCCGGAAATATCTGATATTTTTTCAGCTGTTGAAAAACCGGATGCAAAAATTAATTCAAATACCTGCTGATCGGTTAATCCTGCAGCAGCTTGTGGAGTGATAACTTTTTTGGCAATTGCTTTTTCAAGTACTTTTTCTCTGCTGATTCCCGCACCATCATCTTCAATTTCAATAAAGACATGGTTGCCACTGTGGTAAGCTTTTAAGATAACTGTTCCTTCTTCCGGCTTTCCCTGGGCTTTCCGTACATCTGGTGTTTCAATCCCATGATCCAGTGCGTTTCGCAATAAATGGACAAGCGGATCGCCGATTTCATCGATTACGGTTCGATCAAGCTCCGTTTCTGCGCCGACGATCTCCAAATGAATCTTTTTATTTAAATCTCTCGCCAATTGACGAACCATTCTCGGGAAGCGGTTAAAAACAGTTTCCACAGGAACCATGCGCATATTTAAAATAATATTTTGCAAGTCACCGGAAATTCTGGACATTCTCTCAACAGTTTCATGCAGTTCCTGATTGTTCAAGTCATGGGATATTTGTTCAAGCCGGCCGCGGTCAATGACGAGCTCTTCAAATAGATTCATTAAAATGTCCAATCGTTCGATGTTGACCCGAATCGTCTTACTGCTCGCAGCCGTTTTCGCTGACTGTTTTTTCTCATCATGCTGTTCAGCTTCCACTTTTGTTTCCTGTTGAATATCATTTTCAAGTGGATGTTCCGACTCTGTTTCGCTCTCATGGTGAAAAAGAGGCCGGATATCCGCTGCGGATAACTGGGAAATCTCCACTTTCTCAATCTCTGAAATACGCTCGATTTGATTGTAAATTGTTTCTTTGTTTTCCGTTGACACGAGTGTAATCGTAAAGTCAGTGTCAAATTGTTCTTCTTCGAGCTGTTCAACTGGAGGTGTGCTCTTAATAATTTCCCCAGTGCCTTCAAGTGCTTCAAATACCATATACACTCTGGCTGCTTTTAACAGACAATCCTCTCTTAAGGATACGGTAATTTCGTATGTATCAAATCCTTGTTCAGCCGATTGCTGCAGAACGGTATATTCGAACTCATCGTATACAGTTTTGGAAGGCTGATTGTTAACTTCAGCAACAGCGGTTGCAGCAACTTCCTTTTCAGCTTCAGAGATAACCCCCAAATCGCCTTTTTCCAGTCGCTTTAATTGGCTGATTACTTCGGTAACATCCCTTTTTCCATCCCCACCTTCAGAAATGGACTGAACCATCTCTTCAAGATGATCAATTGAAAGAAAGACAATATCCAATAGTTCAGCTGAAACAGATAACTTTGATTGCCGGATTGCATCCAAGATGTTTTCCATTTGATGTGTCAAATTGGCCAGATCCTCATAGCCCATTGTTGCTGACATTCCTTTTAAGGTGTGGGCAGACCGAAAAATTTCATTAACAATCGACAAATCGTTTGGATTCTTTTCTAATGCTAATAAATGTTCATTGCACGCCTGTATATGTTCTTTACTCTCTTCAATAAAAACTTCTAAATATTGCCCCATATCCATGTTACACTCACCCCTTGGTATTAAACATATTTC
>JAKACS010000495.1 GCA_021821235.1 Bacillota bacterium | reverse complement strand
ATTGATGTCAGCAATGCGTGCTTTCATCAGATCAGCTTTTGGCTGGCCGACAGTCGATAGTAAAGCAATTAACTGGCGATTCACATTGATAATATCTACATTATCTTTATCAATCAGAATTAAGCGGCCAACGCCGGAACGGGCAAGAGCTTCAGCAGCAAAGGAACCAACCCCGCCAATCCCAAGAACAGCAACCGTACTGTGTTTCAAAATGTCCAAACCTTCTTTGCCGATTGCCAGCTCATTGCGCGAAAATTGATGCAGCATTTCTATCACTCCAAATTATTCTCATTTTACTATCAAGCAAATCCATAGGGATTATTATAATAGAATCCAAAAAAAAACTCCATAGCAGGAGAGTTTTCAGACAAAATAAGAGAGTCCCAATCGTGCCGTCGCTTTTCAGCCCTTGTTTTGATCCCGCGCTCAGCAGGTGGGTGTCCTGTTTCCATTCTTGCAAGTCCCCACAGTGCTAAAAAAGCGGGGCATTTGCGTGGATGAAAAACTCCAGACTCCCGAAGAAAAAACGTTCGGTCAAAACTTTAGGTTATACAACGTACACTTCAGGACTCTCTTTAATTGCTATTATCATACCATATTTTCATCTGTTGCTCAAGGCAAAAACCGCTGAAAGCTATTGTAGTTTGTTAACGTTTATTGACAAATTCAATTCATTTAGCTGCTTCTCGGAAACTTCACCCGGGGCATTTGTTAATAAACAGCTCGCACTCGCCGTTTTCGGAAAAGCGATCGTATCACGGAGATTTGAACTTCCTGCCAAGAGCATTACAAGCCGGTCAAGACCTAAGGCAATTCCTCCATGCGGCGGTGTGCCATATTCGAAGGCATTTAACAAAAAGCCAAACTGCTCGCGCGCCTCTTCCTCGGAAAATCCAAGAACCTTAAACATCTTTTCTTGAATGTCACGCTCGAAAATCCTTAGTGAGCCGCCACCCAATTCATAGCCGTTTAAAACAATATCATACGCTTGTGCTCGGACTTTGCCAGGCTCTGTTTCAAGCCATTCCAAATCTTCCCTGAAAGGCATTGTGAACGGGTGATGCGCAGCGTAATAACGCCCTTCCTCTTCGTCGAATTCCAGCAATGGCCAATCAGTTACCCATAAAAAGTTAAATAGACTTGAATCAATCAGATCTAAATCCTTGCCAAGTTTGAGTCTCAAAGCACCAAGAGAATCGGCAACAACGTTTTTCTTATCGGCAACAAACAGCAGCAAATCTCCCGGCAGGGCTGCAAGCGTTGCTTTCATAGCCTGTTCTTCCTCCGGAGTAATGAACTTGACAATCGGACCTTTAAACCCATCCGCTTCGACCTTTAGCCAAGCAAGACCTTTTGCACCGTAGCGGCTAGCATACTCTCCCAACGCATCTATATCTTTGCGGGAATATTTATCGGCAGCGTTTTTAACATTGATTGCTTTTACTTGACCGCCGTTTTCCACTGCCCCAGAAAACACTTTAAAGCTTGAATTTTTTACAATCTCCGAAAGATCGACAAGTTCCATTTCAAAACGCGTATCCGGCTTGTCCGAGCCATAGCGGCTCATCGCTTCATCATACGTAATGCGGGAGAATGGGGTTGAAATATCAATCCCCTTTACAGCGCGCATCACTTTAGCCATCATTTTTTCTATTAATGCAATAATATCTTCCTGCCCTAAAAAGCTTGTCTCAATATCGACTTGCGTAAATTCCGGCTGGCGATCGGCGCGCAAGTCCTCATCACGGAAACAGCGGGCGATTTGATAGTAGCGTTCAATTCCGCCGACCATCAACAGCTGTTTGAAAAGTTGCGGTGATTGCGGAAGCGCATAAAACTCGCCTGGATGCACCCGGCTTGGAACGAGGTAATCGCGCGCTCCCTCTGGAGTACTTTTTGTTAGGATCGGTGTTTCAATATCCAAAAATTCTTCTCCATCAAGAAAATTGCGAATTGCTTTTGTAACTTGATGGCGCATTTTAAGTGTTTCAAACATTACCGGACGGCGAAAATCAAGGTAGCGGTATTTCAACCTGACATCTTCAGAAGCATCGGTATGATCCGAAATCGTAAATGGCGGTGTTTTCGCTTCATTAATAATCGTTACCGCTTCAGCATATACTTCAATTTTCCCCGTTTTTAATTGTTCGTTATACGTTGATTCTTCGCGGGCGACAACCTTTCCTTCGATACTAAGCACAAATTCATTGCGGATTTTTTCTGCTCTTTTCAATGCTTCTGCGGATGTATCCGGATTAAACACAACTTGAACAATGCCTGTACGGTCGCGCAAATCAATAAAAATTAACCCGCCCAAATCGCGCCGTTTCTGCACCCACCCTTTTAAGGTTACCTTTTCACCTATGGCCAATTCCGGCACTTCTCCACAAAAATAGCTTCTGCCAAACATCCTAGATCCCCCTTATTTCTGTCCTTCTAGCAAATAGGACACGAATGAATCAAGTCCGACTTCAACTTGGTCTCCCGTTTCCATCTTTTTCACTGTAATTTTATTGTTGCTTAGTTCTTCGTCACCTAACACTGCTACATATTTTGCATTCAAGCGGTCTGCTGCTTTAAACTGAGCCTTCACTTTGCGGTTTAAATAATCCCGTTCTGCCGAGAGCCCGGCGTTTCGAAGTTGCTGTAGCAGTCCAACCGTATAGTCTTTAGCTGCATCACCCAGAGAAACTAGGAAACAGTCGATACCTTGTGCGATACTAAGCTGCACTTCTTCTGCTTCAATCGCAGCCAGCATTCGTTCAATACTCAATGCAAAACCAATCCCCGGCGTTTCCGGACCGCCGATATCTTCCGCCAGTCCATTGTAGCGGCCGCCGCCGCACAAAGTCGTTATTGCACCAAAACCTTCTGCATCACTCATAATTTCAAATGCAGTGTGATTGTAGTAATCGAGACCGCGTACAAGGTTCGGATCGACTTCAAACGGAATATCCAGCATCGCTAAGTAATGCTGCAGCTTTTCGAAATAAGTTCGAGAATACTCGTTTAAATAATCAATGATCGATGGAGCTGATTTCATTAATTCGTGATCGCGGTCTTTTTTACAATCCAAAATCCTGAGCGGGTTTTTTTCCAAACGGTTTTGACAATCACTGCAAAACTCGCCAATTCTCGACCGAAAATGATTCACAAGCGCTTCGCGGTGAGCATTGCGGCTTTCTTTGTCGCCAAGGCTGTTAACCACCAGTTTCAGCCGCTTCAAGCCAACTTCTTTGTATAAATTCATTGCAAGTGAAATAACTTCGGCATCTATAGCCGGATCATCGCTTCCCATGGCTTCAACACCAAATTGCACAAATTGGCGGAAGCGGCCTGCCTGCGGCCGTTCATAGCGGAACATCGGCCCCATGTAAAACAGCTTCACAGGTTGGGAAGGAAGTCCAAACATTTTTTTCTCTACAAAGGCGCGAACAGCTGATGCGGTTCCTTCAGGACGAAGGGTTAAGCTGCGTCCGCCTTTATCAGTAAAGGTATACATCTCTTTTTGGACGATATCGGTCGTATCGCCCACGCCCCGTAAAAATAATTCTGTATGCTCAAAAATCGGCGTGCGGATTTCATGGTATTGATATTTTTGACAAAGTTCCCTCGCTTTGTTTTCAATCAATTGCCACTTTTCCACTTCTCCTGGCACAATATCTTGCGTA
>JAKACS010000494.1 GCA_021821235.1 Bacillota bacterium | reverse complement strand
TCCGTTCGATTTGGAAGGGGCTTTTTCTGTTTTTAAAAAGGAGTGGATGTCATTTGTTGCTGCTTTTGCTATTGATTTCTTTTCATGACACGATTGCTGGTTTTTTACCGTCATGTTTTGTGGGATGTCGTTAATTCCGGCATTGATCAGCTATGTTATGCACATCTTCACTAATGCCGCAAGTTTCTGTAAAAAACGCCTATTCTGGAGGAATAGGCGTTTTTTGTGCTAATTTTTTTGAATTTATCTGCTTTTTACAAGCATATTGACTGCTTCCTGAACAATTTTGGAAGAGTCATCATTTCCTGAATCAATCGATTCCCGAATACAATGTTCCAGATTTGCGCTGACAATGACAGCAATGGTTCGATCAATCGCCGAACGGGCAGCAGACAATTGGGTAATAACGTCCTTGCACTCTTTGCCTTCTTCCATCATGCGTAAAATACCACGAATTTGTCCTTCCACACGTTTTAAACGGTTAACAGTCTTGTCAGTGTATACCATTTTCTTTCACCTCTGTTGATAATCATTTTAAGCGATTTTACGGTGAAAGTCTAGACTCATTCAATTTAACAAAATTGGCATTTTTGTGCGCTAGAAATAACCAAAGCGAAGGGTCTCTTATACTCCCCGTTTGTTGCCCCAAACGTACGTATGAAGTTGCGGAAGGACTCTTACCGCTTGAAACTCTTCGTCCTCCATTGTTTTGTTAATCAGCCACTCATATTTTTTCAGGAGGCTATTTAGTAATTTTTGGTCATCCCCTGCATGCAGATCTTCGTTTCCGACTTGCAAGAAAAAAGGTACTCCAGGATAACGCTGATACACTTTTTTTGCATAGACATAATCATGATCATCAAAAACGACAACCTTCAAACTAACATGCTGATCGGCCGCCCTGTTTTTTACTTTGTCAACGATTTTGTCCAAAACAGCAAAGTCAGTGTTCATACCGGAGCTAGGCGGCTTTGGTGAAATCGTTAGCTCATCAATAATCATGAACCAGTCCTGCCACCTGCTTCCTTGGGTTTCAAGGCACACCTTTATGTTCCGATCCTTTAAAATTTTTAGTAAGTTGTCCAGGTTTTTGATTAATGCCGGATTTCCACCTGAAATGGTTACAAAAGAAAAGCCATTGCCACCAATTCTTTTTAGCTCTGACCAAATTTCTTCGGCTGTCAGCATTTTTGTCTCATCTTTTGCTGTTCCGTTCCAGGTAAAAGCTGAATCACACCAGCTACACATGTAATCGCAACCCGCCGTCCTTACAAACATTGTCTTCTGGCCGATGACCATCCCTTCCCCCTGAATCGTCGGGCCAAATATCTCCATAACTGGTATTTTACTCATTGTCCATCCACTCCCTTCGCGCCTCAGCATAGCTCGTCGGCGTTTCAAACAGACGGACAAATTCAACTCTCACACCATTATAGTTGGCACTACGATCTTTCAGCGCGGCGGCCATCTTTTCATAAATCCAGACAACCATATTTTCAGCAGTTGTGTTCATCGGCGGCAGTGTCTCATTTAAATATCGATGATCAAGAAAAATCTCAATCTCGTTTTTCCAAATTTCTTTTATATCACCAAAATCAATCACTAAGCCGCATCCATCGGCAAATCCGCTGATGCCAAAAACAACCTTGTACGTGTGACCGTGAAGATTTTTGCATTTCCCTTCATATTCATGCAAATGATGGGCAGCGTCGAACGTGAACTCCTTGCTGACGAGTACGCGTTTTGAATGGTATTTTAATTGGCTTTTTTGGATGTCCTCATCCATTTTTTGGAGCTTATCGACGATGCGAAATCCATACATGTGTTTAACACTCCTTCCGAACTCTTAAGTAGTCCTCAAGCCCGCGTTTTCGTAATTTGCAAGCTGGGCATTCTCCGCAGCCATCTGCAATGATACCGTTATAGCAAGTCAATGTTTTCTCTCGGACAAAGTCTAAAGCGTGCAGGTCATCTGCCAACTTCCATGTTTCAGCCTTATTAAGCCACATGAGTGGCGTGTGAATCACGAATTGTGAGTCCATGGAAAGATTTAACGAAACGTTTAATGATTTGATAAAAACGTCCCGGCAATCCGGATAGCCGCTAAAATCCGTTTCACAAACACCTGTTACAATATGCTTTGCCCCAACCTGCCTGGCTAAAATGCCAGCGAACGAAAGAAAGATCAGATTTCTTCCGGGAACAAATGACGAAGGCAATCCTCCATCTACCCCATCTTTTACTTCAATATCATTTCTTGTTAAGGCACTTGGGGCTAGTTGGTTTAAAAGCGACATATCGAGGATGTGGTGCTTTACGCCCAGCTCATTTGCAATATTTTTCGCACATTCAATTTCCAAACGATGACGTTGGTTATAATCAAACGTAACGGCTTCCACTTCATCAAACTGGTTAAGCGCCCAGAACAAACACGTTGTACTGTCCTGTCCGCCACTAAAAACAACAATTGCTTTTCCGTTTTTCATTCGTCAATCTCCTTCAAATAGAAAAACAGCACTACTAAGAAAGCAGGCTGTTTTCCTTAGTTTTTTAAAGAGGGTAGCTAGAACCTCTACCGCTAAGGCGGATTTTTACTCAGTTATCATTACTATAACATATTTATCGGAAAAATGTTATATGAAAAATAAAAAATAGCAAGTGCTATATAAATCCTAGCACTTGCTATCTAATCGATAGGTAAGTTATAGATGTCTGCTGCTTTTAAAAGATGAAGTCTTCAAAATGCGCTAATTTCCGATCTTCGCGGCAGCTTTCGCATACATGCAAAATAACAGATGAAAAGGTCTCTTCTTCTTCGTTCGTTTCCACTTCTTCTTTAGCACCGCAAACCTCGCATATTTTCATTCAAACCACCTCATTTTGCTAATTTAATTCAAAGCCCGTCTCTACAATTGCTTGAATAAAATCCTCAGAGGATGCCATCCGTTCATCAAACGTGACCACTGCTTCCTTTTTCAGCAGACTGACTTCTGCCTTTGATAATCCCCAGACATGTTCAATAGCAGCAAGAATTTTATCAGCATCCTCTTGGCTGTCCATGTTTTTCACATTGAAAACTTCGGTTTCCATTGCGCTCTTCCTTTCCTATCTTTCTTTTCCTTTTCGCAACAATGCTTCTCCCATTCCATCCAGAAAATTGACAACAACGGTTAAGGAAGCACGGATTTCTTGTGTCCAAAAGCGCTTTTGCAACGCCCAAAGGCTTTGTTTTTCATTTGTTTCCGGAATCCGTTCAAATCCGTGGCTGACTCCGTCTAAAAGGATACTCATTTTCTGGGGATCAAGAGAACTTAAAAAACCAAATGCGCTCATTGCATTTTTAATAACATTGTGCATTTTTGGCTGATTTACTTGTTGAATCGCAATCTCGCCTATTGCCGTCCTTTGCTCCAATAATGCCTGGAGCGCCTCAAGCGCTCCAATTTCATGCAGGCCTTTTAAAATATGAATTCCTTCCATTATCGCTTGACGATTGTTTGCAAGTTCCTCCATCATCTCAGAAATGGCTTGGTTGTTCTCTTCTGCCTTGTTCTCATTGAGTTTTCTAATGAAGGTTGTGGCTTTCGCCATGTTCATCCCCCCTAGCTTCAACTAATTCCGGGATTGGTGTAAAATCCGAACGGTTCCATTTTTCTTCAACCTTTACACTTA
>JAKACS010000493.1 GCA_021821235.1 Bacillota bacterium | reverse complement strand
GGCTTTGGCGTGGACGTGATGTATCCATATGTAGCGCTATCCTGATTGACATCAACCGGACCAAAGGAGCCAATCCCAATTGCGTCTATTTCATATTTTTTAAAAAACGCGATCACTTGCGGCATTGTTTCCTCTGGCACTGTTGTTGGAATTTGAATTCGTTCCACAATATTCCCTTGTTCATCACCAATCGCACAAACAAATTTCGTGCCGCCGGCTTCAATTGCTGCTAACATGTTGTATCCTCCTCAAATCATTCTTACTTTTTCCATATAATTTATCATAACGGAATCATCAGGACATATACAATTGGAAAAAACATTATAACCCTTGAATTTTTGATTTTACCCTGCTTGAGGCTGCGCGTTTTTCTTTTCCGAAAAGCAGCAAGGACAGCAGGCCGATTCCAGCAAAAATCGTATAAATGGTAATAACATTTCTGTAGCTGATTACTTCTGAGATGACGCCGAACAACAAGAATCCGATTGTTGAACCGATCTGCGTTGTATTCATATAAAGCGTTGTGGCGATCCCTTGTGCTTCCGGTATGAAATCCTGAAAATACGAAATGGCAATTCCACCCGTAATCGAAACTTGTGCGGCGCTTAAAAACTGAATTAGATAGATTTGCCACGGAGCTTGAACGAATCCAAACAATAAAAAGTAAATAAAGGCGATCGCAAAGCCACTCCTGATCAAAATGGCATTATTGATTTTCGTTGCCAATACACCGATGATGATCATAAACGGTACTTCAAAAATCGGCGGCACACTAAAAATAATCCCGACATCCATTTCCGTCCCATGCAAAATTTTGGTCACAAATTGCGGTGTATTCAGCATATGAATTGAAGTTGCAGCAGAAAGCAAAAAGGCCGCGGCCAGATAAGCAAAAATATACGGTTTTTTTACGTAATTCCTGACAATTGGCGCCTTTTTCGCAGAAAATGAGTGTTTCGCAACGTCCTTTAATAGAAAGACAATCGTCAAAAAGGACAGAAAGTAACCGGCAGCCACAAATAAAAACAAGCCTTCAAAACCTACCTTCATCAAGATCCATGAGCCTAACGCCGGGCCAACTGTCCATGAAAGCGCAAAAAACATTCGAAAAATGTTCATGATGAACGGCGTTTCTTCATTTGGGACATTAGCCTGTTTCAGGGCATCGCGAGCATAGGCCCATAATTGGGGGATTGCACCAGCTGTGACACCGAGAACAAAAAAGCCGGTTATTGCAAGGGCAAAATAGGAGCGTAAAAACGCATACAACGAATACCCCAGGACACCCGAAAACGATGTTAACATTAATAGTTTTTTCCGGCTTGTGTTTGTATCAGACAGCCGAGCAATATAGCTGCTAATTGTGACCCCGCCAATCGCGGTAATTGTCATAAAAATCCCGAAACCAACATTGCTCATTTTTACTTCATCAAGCCCGAAGATAGAAGAAAAAGGGGCAAAAAAGGACGAAGAAAGTCCAAGAATAAAATTGATCAGGAAAAGTACTGGAAAAGAAGGGATATTCCAAACAAACAGCACTCTTTCCTTTACCGTTGAAAAAGCAATCTTTTTCATTTATCTCACCAGTCTAATCATTTATTTGAGATGAATTACACTGCTAGCTCTTCCAGCAGCCCCACTAATTGCAATCCTTTTAAAATACCATCTTCATCAACCGAGTTTGTTACATACTTGGCTGCCTTTTTCACTACTACTTCGTCTTTTCCCATTGCGATGCTGTTTTTTACAAATGAAAGCATTTCGATGTCGTTAAGACCATCTCCGAAGGCAAAAACTTGGTCCATTGATAGATTCATATGATGAATTAAGGCTTCAATTCCTTTTGCTTTCGAGCTTCCCGCCGGCAATACATCCACTGAAAATTCATGCCATCTGACAAATTCAAACTTATTAAAGTTCTTCCGATATTCCTCTTCTTCCTCTTCCGTGCAAAAAAGCAATGATTGATAGATTTCATGATCGTGAAAATAGAAAGGGTCATAGATTGGCTCTTCGGCAATTTGCAATGAGCCCACCCCAGCATCCATGTAAGGATGTGATTCCATATTGGCATGCAATTGTTTATTTGACTCATAGATAATCGGATTTTTTCGGCTGTTTGCGTAGTGGGTCAGCCGGTGCAGTTCCTCGCGATCCAATGGATTATGATGAACAGGTTTCCCGTTATGGACGACATATTGGCCGTTAAAGCTGACATACGTATGGATTCCCAGTTCTTCCCGTAACTCTTTAAACATAAATGGCGCTCTTCCGGTTGCAATTGCCAGCTCATGACCAAGCTCTTGCAATCGATTGATTGCTATTTTAGTCGACTCCGGCAGCCTTTTTTCATGATTGAGAAGGGTGCCGTCAATATCAAAAAAAATCATTTGTTTTTTCAAGCTGCTTTCCATTCCTTTCTAAACTGTTTGTTTTTAAATACGCACCAATACCATTTTACCTCAAAAAACCCTCCACACAGAATGATTTCTTGCTTGTGGAGGGTGCTTTTTTTGTAAATAGTGTAAAATATAGTTCGGCTAGTAAAGATTTGCTCCATTTTGGGCAATGATATCTTTGTACCAAAAATAACTTTTCTTTTTAATCCGGCGAAGGTCATGTTCGCCTTCTTCGTGCTGGTTGACATAAACAAAGCCATAGCGCTTTTGAAAACCGTTCAACCAGCTTAATAGATCAGTAAATGACCAAGTGCAATACCCCATCATATCCACACCGTCCGAGATCGCTTCTTGGACTGCCTTTAAGTGTGTTTGCAAGTATGCAATCCGGTAGTCGTCGTTAACAATTTCCCCTTCCTCCAGCTTGTCATACTCGCCCAAGCCATTTTCACTAATTAAGATCGGCAGCTGGTAACGGCTAGTGATGCGGCGAAGGCCAATCCGCAGGCCAGTTGGGTCGATATTCCAGTCCCAATTGGTTCTTTCTAGATTTTCGTTTTTAACCGTTTTAAACACCCCCGGAATTCCCCGCTCCCCAGAGGTTCCTTTTTTCCCAGTCGTATTCATCCTGCCTTCGGAAACGCCGTCTAGTTGATTGGATTCAAAAGTAGTCGTTTGATAATAGTTGACGCCCATGAAGTCTGGTTTTCCTTCTTTTAAAAGCTCAAGATCGCCTTTTTCGAGTTTTGGAGCCAAACCTTTTTCCTCCAAGTAGTTCCATGCGGCTTTTGGATAGGTGCCCCACGCATAAACATCCATCCACCAATGACTGTTAAACTCTTCTGCATTTTCAGCTGCAAGGATATCTTCCGGTTTAGATGTTGCCGCATATGCCGGAGAATAAGCGAAACTTGGACCGATCTTTCCATTGGGAACATACTGTTGGAATTCCTTAATGGCACTTGCGTTGGCGAGGTTAGCATGGTGATTGACTTGATAAAATAATTTTTCATCCTTTAACCCTGGCGGATGTTGGGCAGTTTTATAGCCCATACCTGTAAATATATTTTGCTCGTTTAAACTAACCCAGTACTTTACACGATCACCAAACTGTTTATACAATGTGACCGCATAATTCGTAAAATCTTCAACAATTTGCCGAGATTCCCAGCCGCCGTATTCGTCTTGAAGCGCTTGCGGCAAATCCCAATGATAAATGGTTAAAATCGGTTCAATCTTATTTTCAATTAATTCGTTAATTAACCGATTGTAAAACTCA
>JAKACS010000492.1 GCA_021821235.1 Bacillota bacterium | reverse complement strand
GAATTGTGGAGATACGCATTCGAGATGATGCATGCACCTACACTGCACTTGAAGCCCAATTGGAACGTTTCTACTCTTTGCATGAGGCAATCGTAATACCAAATTCAGGTGAAAGTGCTACCGAGCACGGTCTTGGAACAGCGGTGGGGAATTATCTAATACGTGCAGCCAATGACAAACAGGTAATTGGCGTATCTTCCGGAACGACTCTCTTAGAGGTTGCAAATCAAACTCCGAAGATGAACTTTCAATCGCTCACAGTTGTACCGCTCGTTGGAGGGCTCGGAAATGAAAGAGTAGACCTTCACGCTAACCACATTGCTATGCAGCTCGCAGACAAGCTAGGAGCTGACTATCGACTTCTGCATGCCCCTGTTGTAGTTGATTCACATGAGGCAAAAGAACTATTCTTGAAGCAGCCTTCAATAGCTGAGTGTTTTAATATCGGACGAAAAGCTGATATTGCAATTGTTGGTATCGGTGGATCACCTAAAAATTCCACGATGGTAAGGATGTACAAAGGTGGCAATTGGGATACGGACCTCTTTGACTCGAGCGTAGTTGGAGATATTTGTTACAATTTTATTGATCGTAATGGGGAAGCATGTATTCCATCTTGGAATAATCGGGTTCTTGCTATTTCACTCGAAGATCTCAAAAAAATCCCAATATCAATTGGTGTCGCTGCAGGTTCCGATAAGGTACCAGCGATTCACGCTGCTCTCAAAGGAAGATTGGTAAGCGTACTTGTAACGGATTACACTACCGCAGAAGAGCTGCTGAAACTTGAACAAGTTTCCACCAATACTGGTGGAGAGAGCCAAGAAAAACTCACCTCAATAAAATCCTGATTGTTAAAGATTTGAACCCAACATACAACCAGAGGTACTAGGTAATCAATACGGTTCCCTCGAGATTGGTCAGAAAAAATAAAAGGCCGCTCAAATAGGAGATTGGATTATCTCCGTATTTTGGGCGACCATAAAGTTATTTTTCAACGGCAAGTCCGATTTTGTGTTCATGAGTCCTTCTTTTATGCACCCGGTTCGTAATCGTATCTTCTTTTGGAGAAGTTTTGCGAATGAAGAATGATAATACGAATGAGATAACAGTCAAGATGGTTGCAATCATAAACGCGTCATTGATACCCATTGTCATTCCCTGGTTTACAGCATGTGCCATCTGTACTTTATCAGTAGGCAGGATATGTTCCTTTGTTACGATATTCTTAATATAAGTTGTACCGTTATTCGACATAATGGATACGAAAAATGCCATTCCGACAGCACCAGCAATCATTCGTAACGTGTTCACCATGGCTGTGCCGTAACGGTTTAAGCTGAGCGCCAGTTCGTTTAGCCCTGCTGTAAAAATCGGCATCATTAATATCGATATACCAAACATTCTGGCTGTGTAAACAATCATTACATAAAGGAATGTTGTATTTATTTGAAGTCGTGCAAGAGCATACGTGGTGCCAATCGTAACAGCCAGTCCAATAATCGACAGCCATTTTGCTCCGTATTTATCAAATAATTTACCAGTAATAGGAGACATAATACCCATTACAATTCCGCCAGGCAAAAGTAATAATCCAGAGAGAAGCGGCGAAAAGCCACGGACATTTTGAATGTAAATTGGTGTCAAAATCATCCCTGAGTACATTGCCATGGTTACCACTACGTTAATGACGGTTGTCAGTGTAAACATTGGATAGCGAAAAATCCGAAATTCCAGGATTGGATGTTCTACTACGAATTGGCGCCATATAAATAATCCCAAACTAACACCACCAACGATAAACAGCGAAACAACTTCTGGATTACCCCAGCCCTTGTTCGCTACTGCTGAAAAAGCGTATAAGATACCGCCAAAACCAATCGTAGATAAGACAACTCCCAAGGTATCGAGCTTCGGCCGACTTGTTTCAGAGACGTTCTTCACCAAGAATAAAGCGACAAGAAAATCAATTAATGCGAATGGAAAAATTATAAAGAAGAGTACACGCCAAGAATAGGTTTGAACAATCCACCCTGATAATGTTGGCCCGACGGCTGGAGCAAAGTTTAGTGCTACGCCAAAAATACCCATAGCCCATCCGCGTTTTTCGGAAGGAAATAAGATAAAAATTACATTTATGATGAGCGGAAATAAAACTCCGGCACCTGCGGCCTGAATAACACGGCCAATCAAGATGATTGAGAAATAGGGTGCAATACCACAGATGAGAGTTCCGGCTGTAAAGAGACCTATTGAAGTAAGGTACAGTTGCCTCGTGGTAAATCTATCCATTAAATAAGCTGTAATTGGAATGACGATACCATTGACTAACAAAAAAATAGTCGTTAGCCAATCCGCTGTTGCTGCTGAAATATGGAGTCGATTCATCATTTGAGGTAATGCAACATTAATCAGTGTTTGATTTAAAAATGCAACAAAGGCTCCGGCGAGTAAAACGCCAAAAATAGGACCAATACGGATTTTACGATCAGATGTTATGCGAGTGCTGTTCATTTCTAACTCGTTCCTCCTATAATTCTCTACGTTTTTTCACTCAACATTCAGCATCTGAATGATTGTATGTTATTTATAGTAAAATTTAGCATGTTCTTCAATTGTGATGAATAAACCTTGCGGATAAATGTGAGGGAATTAAAGTTCATGTTTGACACGTAATTCATGTTTGACACAAAGAAGAATGTTACGCCATCCGTAATAAAAAAGCAAAGGAATAAATTTACATTTGGCATTTTCATGATATTGGAGAAAGTTGAATGAAAAATTGCAATTATGGGGATTTTGTACCTATGGCACGTGACAAGGAGTTAATTATGGTTTCGACCATTTTAAAAGTTATTGTCGCAACAATTTTAGCTTCTATTATTTTCTTATGGTTAAATAAAATAATTGGTTATGAGAGATCAGAGCTTTTAGCCTTTTCTCTATTAATTGGGATATCATGCGCATCCATGAAATCACACTAAAGGATTGGCCATAGTCATATAGAATGGTTTATACATACGAAAAAGTAGGAGGTATTCATAACGAGTATTAATGTAACGATAGTTGATGAATATACAGGAAATATATTAAGTGTAATGCCATATAGCGAGTTCATTCAGACTTATCATGCCAATGTTCGGAGTAACATAGTTGGGTTGCAAATAAGATTGCATGAAAAAGAATTTGTGGTTATGAGACAGTCGACCGAAATTTCAGCTTTTCCAGGCTATGAGGTCTACGTGCGTTGTGTTGAGGAAGAATAGCCGCATAGAAAATTGTTTATAAACCGTTTGCAGGTATTTTATCCAGGAAGTTAATGGATGGTCGGGATAAATAGTTGTGAACGGTTTATTTTAATTTCATCAGTGCAGCTTTAATACTCAAATAATGGGAGATTTTTTAAGTAAGACCCTACCCGTTCACTTTTGCCCTTGCTATGATAGGAATGGTCCCAATTTTCCAAATATAAAACCTAACTTAGGAATTTATCTGAAGAAATGGAAAGGACTCGTGATTAAATGGATATTTTTTTTGATGTCGAAAGAGTTCGAGATGAGTTTCCTGCGTTAAATCGAACCTACAAGGGACAAAGAGTTGTCTATTTCGACGGACCCGGTGGTTCACAAGTTGTAAAATCATGTATCGATGCTATGTCGTTATATATGGTTCGCGGCGC
>JAKACS010000491.1 GCA_021821235.1 Bacillota bacterium | reverse complement strand
AATTTGGGGCGGATGTTTCGATCTTGGAGAAGATCGCAAAAACAGTTGAAAGTCATGTTTAGCGAATAATTCTTCTTCTTTTCCAGATACTAGTTGTATCATAATGGATTGTATTTCTAAGTTTTACTATGTTCATGCTCGGAGTGGAGGAAGGAATTTGTGAAAAGTTTATTTTTTCCAGAAGGTGAGCGGAAAAATGAATCGATTTCCAAGTAATGAGCACGTTCATGCAATGCAGGTAAAATTGAACACCCTCCGCCAACAGCATTGGATGAATGTTGAACTATTCTCGTTTCAATGGTGGTTTCTTGCCATTCTGATGATTGTTCCGTGGATCATTTGGTGGCGGCTGATCGATAAGAAAAGATTGCAGGAAATCTTGCTTTACGGCTTTTTCGTTATCGTTTTAAGCACGATTCTTGATGATATTGGCTCCCATATTCTATTGTGGGATTACCATATTAACTTGACACCGCTTGTTCATCAGCTTGGCCCAATTAACTTGTCTGTGTTGCCGATTTCACTTATGGCCATTTATCAATATTGTTCAACTTGGAAATCTTTTTTCATCTGGAATATCTTTTTGGCAGCAGGCGGTTCCTTTATTGTAGAACCATTGTTCAAATGGATGGATATTTATGAACCGTTAAAGTGGAAGTATTTTTTCTCCTTTCCGATTTATATTTTAATAGCGCTAATCTTGCGATTGGCCATCTTGAAGGTGACAAAAATCCAGCAAGAGAGCCGGTAAATTTTCCCATTAGGTCTTGGGTATTGATCCTAGGGCTTTTTGTTGTTTTTCTAAAAATCCATGAATTTTTCATGTTTTTGTGCAAGAATGTGAAGAAAGAATTTTTTCCGAAAGGATGTTTTGAATGAGTAGCATTAATGAAAAGATAAAAAAACGCTATAACCGGGTTTCCGGAATTTATGACATGATGGATAAGATGATGAAAGAAGATTGGAGGATGGATCTCCTTAAACAGGTTTCTGGTAAGGTGCTTGAAGCAGGAGTTGGTACGGGTGCCAACCTATCCTATTACCCGCCTGAAATACACTCGTTAACCGGGATTGATTTTAGTCCGGGAATGTTAAAAATTGCTAGAGAGAAGTTGGAAAGGAAACAGCTACCATTTCCAGTTGAATTGATCGAAGCAGATATTCAGGAATTGCCATTTAACGATCATACGTTTGATTCAATTGTCTCAACATGTGTATTCTGTTCAGTTCCGGATCCAATAAAAGGGCTGAAAGAACTGCGGAGAGTGTGCAAGCCGGATGGCCGGATTTATATGCTTGAACATATGCGCAGTGAGAACAAAGTGGCTGGGATCGTTATGGATGTATTCAATCCGTTAACAGTGAGAATGTGGGGGGCCAATATTAACCGTGAAACAGTGAATAATATTGAAAAATCCGGCCTGCAAATTGAAAAAATCGAAAACTTAATGGGGACAATTGTCCGACGCATTGTTTTAAAGCCAAACAAATAATCGATACAGGCATTTTTTCTCTTCTTTTGCATAGGTATGGTAAGTGAAAATGGAAGAGAGGGGAAAATGGATGCATCAGGGAAATAGCCAAAA
This sequence comes from Bacillota bacterium, assembly GCA_021821235.1. The sequence goes on along the minus strand of JAKACS010000491.1, from coordinate 2,093 downwards.
CCCGACTCCGATCGTTACGCCAAATGGAAAAACCGCGCAGTATCAGCTGCTACCAAATGGAATCAAGCGATTTCATCTTATTGCCGAACCGGTTGTTCATGAACTGGTTGGCGGGGTGAAGATCAAAGGCTGGGGCTACAATGGTTCGATTCCTGGCCCAACGATTGTGGCAAACCAAGGGGATTATGTGCAAATAACCGTTGAAAACCGTCTACCGGAAGATACTTCGGTTCATTGGCATGGCTTAATTGTCTCAAACAGAATGGATGGGGTGCCAGGTCCAGGGGGAAGTCCGATTATCAAGCCGGGGGAAAGTTTTACGTATGAGTTTTATCTCCATCAAGCAGGAACTTTTATGTATCATAGTCATGTTCATAATGCGATTCAAGAGTTGATGGGTCTCGATGGTATGTTTATTGTAAGAGGAAGGCAGGAGGAACCTATTCAGCGCGATTATGTTTTGCTTTTACAAGAATGGGCAGTGAAAACCGAAACAGATTCGATGAACATGGAGAGCAATCAGTCTACTGTCGGCAAAGGTCAAGAAAGCAAGCAACCGTCCAATATGGAGATGGCGGTCAAACCTGGAACGTACGAACTTGACCCTGAAGCGATGACGTATAACTACTTTACGATTAATGGGAAAGCCTATCCGGATACAAAGCCGCTACTTGTCCGCTATGGGGAAAAAGTCCGCTTGCGTGTTGGGAATTTAAGCATGGATTCCCATCCGATGCATTTTCACGGTCACGATTTGATCGTAATAGCCAGGGATGGAAGTACACTCCCACCCTATTCCCGGATGAAAAGAAATACGATAAATGTTGCTCCAGGAGAAACATGGGATGTTGAGTTTTTTACCAATAATCCTGGCAACTGGGTATTTCACTGCCACAAACCGCATCACACAGCCAATGCCCACGCAAAAGGAATGGGCGGTATGTTAACAATTGTTCGCTATACAAAATAATCTTTGGTTTAGATATTGAAACAAACATCTCGAGATCGATGTTCAATTCGGTTTCGATGTGTTTGTTTTTTTTCTTATTCGGCTCCTGCATAAAATATGCACAAATTTAATAAAGAATTATAGAATATGACTAGCAAATGTGAAATATTTATGAACTATATACGAATTAATTTTCAGAATATTAAATCCATTAAGAACGGGGCGTGATGGCGATTACAAAGGTTTATCGTTTTAGAAAGGTTAAAGCGAAAAAATCCAAACCGATTAAGCCTGCGATGATGATGAATCGATTTGCCTTGTCTTATTTTTTTCTGGGGATTGTCATGCTGCTGCTCTTTGTCTGCGGCATCAAACATGTGATTGTGGCGACATTAATTTTTGGTTTTCTATTAGCAAGTGTACAAGTATATATACTCGGTGTGATTCTTCGGTCGACTCATAAATGTGCTGAATGCGAATGCGGCAATAAATAATCTTGAATTGCCGGGTTGAAAGCTCCTTTCCTTTTGAAAGGGGTTTCTTTTTGTTGGTTTTTGCTGGGAAACGTTTGTAAAAAGTGAGGAATTGTGCATTGGTCTCCTAAAAATCGGGAAAGGAGGTCGTAAAAAGTGCGGAATCGCGCCCTATTCTCCTAACAAATGGAAGAAACGGTCGAGAAAAGCCTGTAATTGCGCCCTATTCTCCTGGAAATTGGTAAAAACGGTCGTAAAAAGTGCGGAATCGCGCCAAATTTTCCTAACAAATGGAATAAGTGGTCGAAAAAAGCCTGTAATTGCGCTCTATTCTCCTAGCAACTGGGAAAAACGGTCGTAAAAAGTGCGGAATCGCGCCCTATTCTCCTAACAAATGGAATAAACGGTCGAGAAAAGCCTGTAATTGCGCCCTATTCTCCTAGCAACTGGTAAAAGCAGTCGTAAAAGTGCGGAATCGCGCCCTATTCTCCTAGCAACTGGGAAAAACGGTCGTAAAAAGTGCGGAATCACACCCCATTCTCCTGACAAATGGAAGAAACGGTCGAGAAAAGCCTGTAATTGCGCACTATTCTCCTAGCAACTGGGAAAAGCGGTCGTAAAAAGTGCGGAATCGCGCCCCATTCTCCTAACAAATGGAATAAATGGTCGAG
>JAKACS010000490.1 GCA_021821235.1 Bacillota bacterium | reverse complement strand
GCGGAAAACTGCCTGACCGCCACATTTTACGACAGGAGGTTATCAATGACCTGTTAGTTGAAAAAGCGCTTGAAGGCAAAGTAGTGGTGCGCCTTAAAGGCGGCGATCCTGGTGTTTTTGGCAGGGTCGGAGAAGAAGCGGCAGCCCTTGCCCAGTATCAGATTCCGTTTGAAATCGTTCCTGGTGTATCATCCGGGATTGCAGCGCCCCTTTATGCAGGAATACCTGTTACCCACCGTGAATATGCTGAATCGTTTGCTGTTGTAACGGCGCACGATAAATCAAAAGACGGCAAGCCGATCCTTGATTGGGAGGGGCTGGCTCGCGGCATCGATACAATCGCTTTTTACATGGGCGTCGGCAACCTGCCATTTATTTGTGAAAATTTAATTAAACATGGCAAATCTGCTGAAACACCGGTGATTTTGATTCAGTGGGGAACGTTCGGCCGCCAGAAAACGCTTGAAGGCACGTTAGCCGATATTTCCGCCAAAGTAGCTGCGGCGAAATTTAGCAATCCTGCGATTATTTTAGTTGGAAAGGTAATTTCATTAAGGGAAAAAATTAGCTGGTTTGAAAAAATGCCGCTCTACGGCAGGCAGATTGTGCTGGCACGATCCGGTGAAGCCCCAAGCGAGTTGGCAAAAGAACTGCTGGAACAAGGTGCGGATGTCATCGAGTTTCCTAAGTGGAAAAAAACGCTGCTCCCAGTGGATGAAAAGCTGCTCGCAGAAATTTCGTCATTCACGCGAACTTTGTTTGCAAGTCCTGAAAGTGCCAATGAATTTTTTACCGCCATTTCTGAACAGGGTATCGATATTCGAAAAATCCAAGCTGATTTCTTTGGCGGATCGTTGAAAACGCTGAAAGCCTTGAAGGAACGCGGCTTTATATGCGAACTGGTAGAAGAAATGCCGGAAACGGGACGGCTGCTGATTGTCGGTGATGACCGGCTTTTGAAAAATCAGCTCGAGTACACATTCCGCTATGGAACATTTGATGCATGGATAACAAGCAAAAAAGAGCTTGACCAGCAGTATTTCCCAATTTTCAAGCGCATGTTGGAAGAAGCCGAAGTGAATACGGTGATCTTCCCGTGCAAAGCGAGCATCGAGCCGTTCCTGGCGGGGTTAAAGGAATGCGGGCTGGCTGGGAAAACATTTACCCAAAATAAACAAGTGGTTTGCATGGGTAAACAAACCACCATTGCGCTTGAGGAAGTGGGGCTGACAGTGAACGGCATCCCTTTAGCAGCAACGAAAGAAGCGATGGTTGAGTATTTAAAAAAAGAACTAAGTGAAAAGCTGAACTGAGCTGATAAGCTCAGTTTGTCTGTTTTTTGGCAGATTTTTTGTTTAAAATTAACGAAGAGACTTGTGAGGGAGGTGGAGCCGCATGTCCTTTTATCCAATGATGCTGAACCTTGCCGGGAAAAAGGTGGTTGTGATCGGAGGCGGGAAGGTGGCAGAGAGAAAAATCAAGGGTTTGCTTGAAGCAGAGGCCCAGATTGTGGTCGTTAGCCCGAAAGCTACGGACGATATTGCCGAGCTATCCGGCGAGGGCTTGGTTGAGTGGGTGCAAACACCGTTTTCCGGTGTGGAGATTCAAGGGGCGTTGCTGATTTTTGCCACAACAAACGATCGGAAATTGAATCGGGAGATTAAGGAATTGGCCGAGCCACATCAATTGGTGGCGGTTGCCGATGATCCGGATGGTTCGGATTTCCATGTGCCAGCACAGGTGAAGCGCGGCCGGCTGAGCATTGCGGTTTCAACGAGTGGGGCGAGCCCGACGCTAGCCAGGCAGATCCGTGCGCAGCTTGAGTCGGAATTTGATGAGCGGTATGACGCGTATTTGGAGTTTCTTTATTGGACGCGAAAGAAAATTTTAGCGGAAGTGGCTGAGCCTGCTTTGAAAAAAAAGCTGTTGCAGGAAATTGCCAGTCCAGAGTTTTGGAAATGCGGGGATTGGGAAGCGCAGTTTCAAGAGCTGTATGCGCGGTTGCAAAGGTAGCTTTATGCTGCCATCCGTATTGGATAGCTGACCTTTTTAGGGTTGGCTATTTTTTTTGAAAAAATTATAAAAAATTCTGATAAAACAGTTCCTTTTTTTGAAAATGTGTTATATAATACAAAACGTAATGCTGGTCTGTTTTATAACAAAAATGTTTGGGGTGATAGGATTCACGGTCTGATGAGTTGTAATTTGGTTTTGTTGTTGTAGTACAAGGGGTCTGTTTTCGGGGAGTGAAATGGTTGCGGTTGAAAATTTGGCAGATTGCTATTTTAAAAGGGAGGATTTGAATATGACGGATTTGAGAGTAAAGCATTTGCAGGAAACTTGGGAGTTTGATGAGCGTTGGAAAGGGGTCACTCGTCCTTATTCGGCAGAGGATGTCATTAAGCTGCGCGGCTCGATTGATATCGAATATACGCTTGCTCAACGAGGGTCAGAGAAGCTTTGGAACCTGCTTCAAGAGGAAGATTTTATCAATGCGCTGGGCGCGCTTACGGGCAATCAGGCTGTTCAGCAGGTCAAGGCTGGCCTTAAAGCGATTTACTTAAGTGGCTGGCAGGTGGCAGCAGATGCCAATCTTGCTGGACAAATGTATCCGGATCAAAGTTTGTATCCTCCAACAGTGTTCCGAATGTTGTAAAGAAAATTAACCAGGCACTGCAGCGTGCGGATCAAATTCACTATTCAGAGGGCGATCATTCCATTGATTGGTTTGCGCCAATTGTCGCCGATGCAGAAGCAGGCTTTGGCGGGCAGTTGAATGTTTTTGAACTAATGAAAGCGATGATTGAAGCAGGGGCTTCCGGCGTACACTTTGAAGACCAGCTTTCTTCGGAAAAAAAATGCGGCCACCTCGGCGGTAAAGTGCTGCTGCCAACGCAAACAGCTGTCCGCAACTTGATTGCAGCCCGCCTTGCTGCTGATGTAATGGGGACGCCTACAGTGTTAGTTGCCCGGACGGATGCCAATGCCGCCGATTTGATTACAAGTGATGTGGATCCGTACGATGCTCCGTTTATTACGGGGGAGCGGACATCTGAAGGGTTTTTCCGAACAAAATCAGGTATTGAACAAGCGATTGCCCGCGGATTGGCTTATGCTCCATATGCCGACCTGATCTGGTGCGAAACTTCTGAGCCAAACGTTGAGGAAGCTCGCCGTTTTGCTGAAGCAATCCATGAAAAGTTTCCGGAGAAATTGCTCGCCTACAACTGCTCGCCATCGTTTAACTGGAAAAAGAAACTGGATGAAGAGACGATTGCCAATTTTCAAAAAGAGCTTGGGAAGATGGGCTATAAATTCCAATTTGTTACGCTTGCCGGCTTCCACGCCTTGAACCACAGCATGTTTGAGCTTGCCCGCGGCTACAAAGAGCGCGGCATGGCTGCCTATTCCGAGCTGCAGCAAGCCGAATTCGCCAGTGAACAGTACGGTTACAGCGCAACAAGGCATCAGCGCGAAGTCGGTACAGGCTACTTTGACCAAGTTTCTATGATTGTTACAGGCGGCACATCTTCGACAACCGCTTTGAAAGGCTCAACCGAAGAAGCGCAATTTATTGCTGCGAAATAATAAACGAAACAACCTTCCCTCGCGTTTTGGGAAGGTTGTTTCGTTCAAGTTTGCGTGGGAAGGCGGAAATCCAGGGTGTGGCGGCGGAAAAAAGGAGTTGAAG
>JAKACS010000489.1 GCA_021821235.1 Bacillota bacterium | reverse complement strand
GTTGCTTGTGAAGAGTTTCCCATGTAATTTCAGACGTAACATTCGGATTCCCGTCGCGATCCCCGCCAATCCATGATCCAAAGCGGAGAAAGTTCGGGACATTCCAATTAAAATCGGGATAATGGTTATCCAATGAATCTTTCACCTCTTGGTGAATATCTGGAAGAACATCAAAAAGCGTCTGATCAAAATAATACAGCCCGTTGCGAACCTCATCCAACACGGTTGGCTTGTGGTGGCGCAGTTCATCTGTCTGCCAAAGAATGGTCACTTCATTAAATAAGCTTTCTTCCAAATTTGTCCGTTCATTTTTTGTCAAAATCGGATTATCCATATTTTTTAAAATTTCAGCAATTCGTTTTTGGATTTCGAGAATCGATCGCTTCGTCGCTTCTGTCGGATGGGCTGTTATCACCAATTCCAGCGACAGCGTATTTAAAACATTTTGAATAATTTCTTCACTGACTTTGTTTTCTTTTAGTGAAAGCACCGCACTATCCATCGATCCCGGCTGAACCATTGTTTCTTTTTCCAGCTGGTATTGACGACGGCGGCGGATACGATGATTCTGCTCTGCAGCATTAATCAAGTGAAAATACATTGAAAAAGCCCGAATAATTTGCATTCTCATCGGTGCGTTCATCTTCGCAATATCATCTTTTAATTCTGAATAAGTCTGCTTATCAAATTCATTCCTCAAGGATTTGCACATCAACCGGATTTTTTCAACTTTGTTAAAAAGTTCTGGTCCACCGTGACTAACAAGAATTTCACCAAGAATTTGGCCAAGCAGCTTGACATCCCGGCGCAGCGGAAGACTGCTGTCATTTACTTTAGCGCTTGTAAGCATTGTTTCACCTTCCCTTAAATCAAAAGATTCTCTAAATTTTTACTTATAAATATACCATACGTATACAAAAAAGGCATAGAAATTATTTTCTACATGGCTATATTATTTCAAAATCTTTTCCCTTATATGAAAAAAAGAAACCTGCCAGTTAAGGAGATTTCTTTCTTTTTGAAAAAAGAAATATTGTTATCTATCTTTTTCTGGAAGTGAGCTTTCCCCTCCATTTGATGAAAACATACACAGCTGTTACCACAATGGCAAGGATAATGACCGGACGAACATAAGGTGCAGCCGCCTGGTTTATCAGTGTATACTTTGCACCGAGTGTATAGCCTAAATAAAGAAACAAAATCGACCATGGAATAATGGCCAATACGGTATACAGAGTGAACCGGGCAAAAGACATCTTGGCAATCCCCGCTGGAATGGAGATGGCATGTCTGACAACAGGGATAAATCGGGCAGTAAAAATAACGCCTGATCCATAGCGGCTAAACCATTCTTGGGCAAGGTCAATATGATGTGAGTGAATCAGCAAATATTTACCGTATTTATCTAATACCGGCCTACCGCCGTAGCGACCGATCCAATACAAAAACCACTGGGCGACTACCCCGCCAATTGTACCAGCAATAACCGCTCCAACAAAAGAAATATCCCCTTTTGATATTAAAAAACCACCGTATGCCAAGACAATTTCACTTGGAATTACTTCCACCATCAATGCTAGGGCAATTCCGGCATACCCTAGATTCGACAGCATTTCAAAAATCGACTGAACAAAATTCGACATTTTCTACCTTCCTCATATTTGTAATGTTAGAAACCTCACCTTTCCTTGATTTGGTTTCATTATTTTAAAAGACTTCGAATCGGTTCATTAAGTTCTCGCTATTTTAAAGATTTTATGACATTTTCTCATTAAGCACTCAACTCTTTGCGGGTATTAAGCAGAAGGAAACGACAATGTAACAGAAGCACGGTTTAAATCGCTTCCAGTGGGAACCTCAATTCAACTGTTGTTCCTTCTTCTTCTTTGCTAATGATATTGATTTCACCCTTATGCAATTTTACAATACTCTGGGCAATCGAAAGACCTAAGCCAGTACCACCTGTCGAGCGGCTTCTCGCCTTGTCAACCCGATAAAACCGCTCAAAAATATTTCCAAGTTCATGTGCCGGAATCCCTATGCCATAATCTTTAATGACGATCCGGATCCATTTTTCAGTTTTTTCTACTTCCATCTCGATCTTGTTGGCACTATACTTTAGAGCATTATCAAGAAAGATTACCAATAATTGTTTCATTTTTTCTTCGTCTGCTTCAAAAATAACCGGGGGATCGCTCACCTTAAGCGAAATTTCCCGTTTGTACACATTTGTAAAATTTCGTACCATTTCCACACTTAATTTTGCTAAATCAATAGCATTTTTTTCGAGAGCGACTTCATTCTCCAATGTGGCTAATGCTAATAAGGTATCTGTCACTTTTTGTATTCTACTTGCTTCCGAATCAATGGCCGTTATTGCCTCATCGGCAATTTCTTTGTTGCTGATCCCCCTCCGTCTCAATAGGCTTGCATAGCTCTTGATAATGGTTAATGGGGTTTTCAACTCATGTGAAGCATCCGAGATAAATTGCTTTTGCTTTTCCATATTGGTTTGCAGCCTTTCGATCATCCGGTTAAAGGTGGATGCCATTTTTTGCAGTTCATCTTTTTTATCAGCTGGTACAGCAATTTTCTGCGGAACACCGCTTCGCTCGATTTTTTCCATTGTACCGATCATTTCGGCAATCGGCCGCATGATGGCATTGGCCAGCCATTTCCCCCCAAGTAATGCCAGCAATCCAGCAAGAATCGTCGTAGTTGTTAGAATGAAAATAAGCGAATCTTTACGTAGCTCAAGTCCCAGCAATCGCTCACTAATTTCGACTGTCCCGACTACATTTTTATTGACAATAATCGGCCTGCGGACAATTAAAACCTGCTTTTCTCCTTGACGAATTCGAATCACTCGCTGTTCAACCTGCGGCTTTTTGCTGAATTTTCCCTTAAGCCCTGTTAGGTGGCGGTCATTTGTTACTTGATCCTCGATTCTGCCATCTGGCCTAATCATTCGGATCAATGTATGGGAGGTTAAGTTATCCTTTAAAATATCACGGGTATTTGATTGGGTACCATATGTATTCAACTCATCTATTACGTCTTTCGCCCGCTGGACTAAAATGATTTCTTCCATGCTAACAGTAAATTTCATAAATGAAACAAAGATGATGATATTGGCAACAATTAAAATACCGATCATCCATGCGGTTGTGAGCAAGTTAATTTTGGTTGAGATCTTCATTTAGTTCTCCTTTAATGTAAAACCAATTCCGCGGACAGTATGGATGAGTTGAACTGGAAATCCTTCATCGACTTTTTTCCGTAGATGTCGGACATAAACATCAAGGACATTTGTTTCTCCCTCGTATTCATACCCCCAGACATTGAGAATAATGTTATCCCGAGAAACGACTTTATTTTTGTTTAAAAGCAGGTAAAGCAATAAATCATATTCCTTCGGAGTCAACGCAATTACGTTTCCTGCGCGCTTCACTTCTCTCGTATCCAGATCTACACTTAAATCCGCGATTGAAATTTTTGAGGTTGTTTCTTCTATAACGGCTTTTCCTGCAGATGCTTGTCTAAGACTAGCACGGACACGCGCCAGTAATTCCTCAATCTCAAAAGGCTTTGTAATATAGTCATTGGCCCCCTGATCAAGTCCATTTACCTTATCGAATGTCGAATTCCTTGCTGTTAACAATATCACCGGCAATCGGTCATTGGCTTTCCGCAATCTTC
>JAKACS010000488.1 GCA_021821235.1 Bacillota bacterium | reverse complement strand
GGAAAGGAATCGGTACGGTTCATGTCAATGAGACAAATGCTAACGAATTGGCGCATTTGATGGTTGGTCGTGAAGTTGTTTTCAAAACAGAAAAAACACCGGCGCAGCCAAAACAAGAAGTCCTTCAAATCAATCATCTTATTGTAAAGGATGCGCGGGGCGTTTCCGCCGTAAATGGTTTAAATTTATCCGTCCGTGCCGGTGAAATCGTTGGAATTGCCGGGATTGATGGAAACGGACAAACCGAATTGATTGAGGCGATCACCGGACTGAGGAAGTCTGAAAGCGGCAGTATTTTACTGAATGGCAAAGAATTAATCCATTCGACTCCAAGGAAAATCACGGAGACAGGTGTTGGACATATCCCGCAAGACAGACATAAACACGGACTAGTACTGAATTATCCAATCGGAGAAAATATGGTGCTGCAAACCTATTATCAGAAGCCTTTTTCAAAAAATGGCATTTTGAATTTCAAAGAAATCTATAAAAAAGCACGGACGTTAATGAAAGAATTTGATGTGCGAACACCGAGCGAATACACGCTTGCCCGTGCTTTGTCAGGAGGAAACCAGCAAAAAGCGATTATCGGCCGCGAAATCGACCGTGATCCTGACTTGCTGATCGCGGCTCAACCGACTCGGGGCTTGGATGTCGGAGCAATTGAATTTATCCATAAACGATTGATCGAACAGCGGGATCATGGAAAAGCGGTATTGCTCGTTTCGTTTGAATTGGATGAAATCCTAAATGTTAGCGATCGGATTGCCGTTATTTTTGAAGGGGAAATTGTCGCCATTGTGGATCCGAAAGACACAACAGAACAAGAATTGGGGCTGTTAATGGCAGGATCGAATCGAAAAGAAGCGGGGGAAGGAACATATGTCTAAACGCTTGCGGAATCTTTTAACGCCACTTATCGCTTTATTACTGGGGATACTAGTAGGGACGATTATTATGGTGGCAAGCGGCTATGATCCAGTAGCTGCCTATACAGCGCTATGGAATGGTGCATTTGGCGGTACATACTATGTAGGAGAAGTGATCAGGCAGGTAACCCCTTATATTTTATCGGGCTTAGCCGTTGCCTTTGCGTTTCGCGTCGGCTTGTTTAACATTGGCGTCGAAGGCCAATTTATTGTCGGCTGGTTTGCCTCAGTATGGGTCGGTATTTCTTTTGATCTTCCAAAAGCAATTTTACTGCCGCTAGCTATTTTAGCATCAATGGCCGCAGGCGCACTATGGGCATTTATCCCGGGATTGTTAAAAGCGCGCTTCCGTGTTCATGAAGTTATTGTAACTATTATGATGAACTATATTGCACTCCATGTAACGAACTATTTTATTCGGTCAGTCATTACAAACAATAAAGATCGTACCCCCGATATTCCGGATGCGGCTTCGCTCAGATCGCCATGGCTTGAGAGTATTACCGACTATTCCCGTTTGCACTGGGGCATTGTGCTTGCACTTATTTGTTTAGTGATCATGTGGTTTTTCCTTGAAAAAACGACCCGTGGCTTTGAACTGCGCGCGGTCGGATTTAACCAGCATGCCGCACATTATGCGGGAATGAGCGTTAACAAGAACATTATCCTTTCCATGGTGATCTCTGGTATTTTTGCCGGATTAGCCGGTGCAATGGAAGGTCTTGGAACGTTTGGCTATGTAGCTGTTAAAGGCGGATTTACCGGAGTTGGCTTTGATGGCATTGCTGTTGCGCTGCTTGGCGGCAACACAGCGCTTGGTGTTTTCTTTGCTGCCCTTCTTTTTGGAGCATTAAAAGTGGGGGCGCTCAATATGCCGCTTGAAGCAGGTGTTCCGAATGAACTTGTCGATATTATCATTGCACTTATTGTGTTTTTCGTTGCCTCAAGCTATATCATTCGTTGGGCTCTTGACCGATTGAATAAAAAGGGGGTGAAGTAAGTGAGCTTCATGGAAATTTTAGCAATCATTATTCCATCAACCTTATTATGGGCGGCCCCACTTGTCTTCACTGCATTAGGCGGCGTGTTTTCCGAGCGTTCCGGAGTTGTCAACATTGGGCTGGAAGGATTGATGTGGATCGGTGCCTTTACAGCGATTGTCTTTAACCTGACTTTTGCTGATACATTTGGGAACTGGACACCTTGGGTTTCGTTAATTGCAGCGATGATAGCCGGCGGTTTGTTCTCCATTCTCCATGCTGTTGCATCGATCACCTTTCGCGCGGACCATACGGTATCCGGTGTAGCGATCAACTTGTTGGCATCCGGACTAACCTTATTTTTGGTAAAACTGATTTATGGAAAAGGAGAAACGGATATTATTCAAAATGGCTTTAGCAAAATTGATGTTCCTGTATTTAAAGACATCCCCATTATCGGAAAATTATTTTTCCAAGATACGTATTGGACATCCTTTGTTGCCATTATTGTTGCCATTATCGCTTGGTACATTATTTACAAGACGCCGTTCGGTTTGCGGCTTCGTTCGGTGGGCGAACATCCAATGGCTGCCGATACTATGGGCATCAACGTATCGAAAATGCGCTACTTCGGCGTCATTCTTTCGGGGGCGCTTGGTGGAATTGGTGGCGGTGTGTATGCCGAGTCGATTTCATCTAATTTTAGCCATGCGACCATTAGCGGACAGGGATTCATGGCCCTGGCAGCGATGATTTTTGGTAAGTGGCACCCACTGGGAGCGATGGGGGCTGCAATCTTCTTTGGTTTTGCTCAAAGTCTAAGCATCATTGGCTCAAGCTTGCCGTTGTTAAAATCAATTCCAAGTGTATACTTATTAATTGCTCCATATGTTTTGACGATTCTCGCTTTAACCGGTTTTATCGGCCGGGCAGAAGCGCCGAAAGCAGATGGTGTTCATTATATTAAAGGCAGCCGGTAATTCTTTTTGCCCTCAGCATTCATTTTGCTGAGGGTTTTAACTTGTAGGAAGCGAACCAAACAGCTTATAGTGAGAATACAGTTTATTTTTATTGGAAAAAATAAATCTGTTAACGTGCATACATATAGTAATGATATGCCTTTTAAAAGGTAAAGGAGGACTGGTTTAATGACGACTGCATTGACGGAAAAAATAACGGATATGCAAGGATTCAAGCTTCATTTAGTAGAAACCGGACAGTATAAAACGACAACAATCGTATGGAAAATGAAAGCCCCGCTGACGAAAGAAGATGTGACGAAACGCGCTCTCCTTCCGCAAGTGCTGCAGTCAAGTTCGGCCAAATATTCATCGACTACCCAATTGCGATCGTATTTAGACGAACTTTACGGTGCTACTTTTTATGTAGATCTGGCCAAAAAAGGTGAGTACCATGTGATAAGTTTTTCACTAGAAATCGTCAATGAAAAATTTTTAAGTGATCCCAGTCCGCTTTTGAAAAAAGGATTTGAATTTTTTGCCGAAATTTTAACTCGCCCACATACAAACGGCAATGCTTTTGACAAGGAGACGGTTGAAAAAGAGAAGCGGACATTAAAGCAGCGGATTCAGTCTGTGTATGATGATAAAATGCGGTATTCGAACGTGCGGTTAATTGAGGAAATGTGCAAAGGAGAACCGTATGCTCTACAAGTCAACGGCGAAAAAGACGATGTCGATGCGATAACAGCGGAAAGCTTATATGAATACTATCAAAAAGCATTCCAAGAAGATGAATTGGATCTGTTTGTCATTGGGGATGTAAAGGAAGCGGAT
>JAKACS010000487.1 GCA_021821235.1 Bacillota bacterium | reverse complement strand
CACCTTGATGGGCTCTATGAACGGCTCTTATTGACCATGATCACACTTTTTTCACCTTGATGGGCTCTATGAACGACTCTTATTGACAGCGAACACTTTTTTCACCTTGATAGGCTCTATGAACGACTCTTATTGACAGCGAACACTTTTTTCTAAAAATCTCACAACAAGATTTTCTGTAGAAGGTAAATAATGATTAAAACTCTGCCAGCTCGCGCATCGCTTTTTCCACTTTTTCAGGATTCACCATGAAAAACTTTTCCATCGTAGGTGCATAGGGCATTGCCGGGACATCTGGACCTGCCAGGCGCTTGATCGGCGCATCGAGGTCAAACAAACAATGCTCTGCAATAATCGCTGCTACCTCACTCATCACACTTCCTTCTTTCGTATCCTCTGTTACCAGCAGCACTTTCCCCGTTTTTGAAGCAGCCGCGATGATCGCTTCTTTATCGAGCGGGTAGACGGTTCGCAAATCGAGTATATGGGCTGATATACCGTCCTTCGCTAATTTTTCAGCGGCTTGCAGGGCAAAATGGACACAGAGGCCGTAGGTGATCACGGTGATATCCTCACCTTCCCGCTTGACATCTGCTTTTCCGATTGGCAAAGTATAATCTTCTTCCGGCACTTCGCCTTTAATTAACCGATAGGCTCGCTTATGCTCAAAGAAAAGCACCGGATCATTGTCGCGAATCGCGGCTTTTAATAAACCTTTTACGTCGTAAGGCGTTGAAGGCATGACAATTTTCAAGCCCGGCTGGTTGGCGAAAACAGCTTCCACCGATTGGGAATGATATAGAGCGCCATGTACTCCGCCGCCGTATGGTGCGCGGATAACGATTGGGCAATTCCAATCATTATTGGAACGATAGCGGATTTTTGCCGCTTCCGAAATAATCTGATTGACTGCCGGCATGATAAAATCGGCAAACTGCATTTCCGCGATCGGAAGCATTCCATACATTGCCGCTCCGATTCCCACGCCTGCGATCGCTGACTCGGCGAGCGGCGTATCGAGCACTCTTTCCCCGCCAAATTGTTCGTATAACCCTTGCGTTGCCTTAAACACTCCGCCTTTTTTGCCAACATCTTCACCAAGCACAAAAACTTTCGGATCCCTTTCCATTTCCTCGCGAATGGCCATTGTGACTGCATCAATATAAGAAATTACCGCCATGTGTTCTTCTCCTCCTTACCTGTCACCGTAAACATATTTCAGCGCATCCTCTGGTGCTGCATATGGAGCATTTTCTGCATAGTCAGTTGCTTCATTTACCGTTTGCATCACACGGGCATTCATTGCCATTTCAAGCTCGTCGCTCAATACACCTGTTTCTTTCAAGTATGCACCAAAAGTAATTATCGGATCATTTGTTTTTGCCTTTGCAACTTCATCTGGAGCACGGTAAGAACGGTCATCGTCATCGGAAGAATGCGGAGTTAATCGATACGATACGGTTTCAATTAAAGTTGGTCCATCACCACGGCGCGCACGTTCGGCTGCCTCTTTAATTGTGTTATAAACTTCCAACGGATCATTCCCATCAACTGTAAATCCAGGCATTCCATAACCTGCCGCCCGCGCAGAAACTTGTTTACAGCCCAATTGCTTTTCAACTGGAACAGAAATGGCATATTGATTGTTTTCAACCATAATAATAACAGGAAGCTTATGAACACCAGCAAAATTGGCACCTTCATGAAAGTCTCCTTGATTGGAAGAACCTTCGCCTAATGTAACAAATGCGATAAAATCTTTGCGTTCCATTTTACTGGCTAGCGCAATCCCGACCGCATGGGGTACTTGGGTTGTGACAGGTGAAGATCCAGTCACAATTCGATTTTGTTTTTTACCAAAATGTCCTGGCATTTGCCGTCCACCAGAACTGGGATCTTCCGCTTTCGCAAAGCCAGACAGCATCAGCTCCTTTGCCGTCATCCCAAACGGCAACACAACACCCAAATCACGATAATAGGGCAGAACATAATCCTTTTCTCTATCAAGTGCAAAAGCCGCACCGACTTGTGCCGCTTCTTGCCCTTGGCAAGAAATAACAAATGGTATTTTTCCGGCACGGTTCAACAGCCACATCCGTTCATCTATCCGGCGAGCCAAAAGCATTGTCTCAAACATTTGCAACACATTTTCATCACTTAAACCAAGTGAATGATGACGATTTTCAGTCATTGATCTTTTACCTCCTATACTTGTTCATGGAAATGCTCCGCATTCCTAATAGTGCCGCCAATCAAAATGCTGGCCGTAACAGTCATTCGATTATGAATGAATTGCTTTTCCATCGACAGCAAGAGCCGCTTCGCCAATCGCCTCAGACAGCGTTGGGTGCGGATGAATCGTACCGGCAATTTCCCATGGCGTTGCATCAAGTACCATTGCAAGCCCTGCCTCGGTAATCATATCGGTGACATGCGGGCCAATCATATGAACGCCAAGAAGATCATCGGTTTCTTCATCGGCAATTAATTTCACAAATCCGTCTGATTCTCCAAAAACAAGGGCTTTTCCGATCGCTCTAAAAGAAAATTTCCCTATTTTTACCTTCAAACCTTTTTCTTTCGCTTCCTGTTCAGTCAAGCCGACACTTGCAGCTTCCGGACTGCTGTAAATACATCTGGAAACCAAAGCGTAATTCATTGGCGCAGGATTTTTCCCGGCGATATGTTCTACGGCAAGGATTCCCTCATGTGAAGCAACATGAGCAAGCTGCAGCCCGCCGATGCAATCGCCAATTGCGTAAATATGCGATTCTTTTGTTTGATAAAACTCATTAGTTATGATGACACCTTTTTCCACTTGGATTTCTGTATTTTCAACTCCGATACCTTCAATATTTGCCTGGCGGCCAATTGAGACAAGGATTTTTTCAGCTTTAAATTCTTTTTGGGCTCCTTTAACTTCAGCAGAAATCATGACACCGTTATCCTTTACAATGGTTTCCGGAAGAACTTTTGCCCCAGTGACGAGTTTAATCCCTTTTTTCTTCAGTAAACGCTGCATTTCCTTGGAAACCTCAATGTCCTCATTTGGAAGAATTCGCTCGGCATATTCAATGACGGTTACGTCTGCGCCAAAGTCGGACAACATCGAGGCCCATTCGATCCCAATAACCCCGCCGCCCACAATTATAATGGAGTTAGGCAGTGACTCCAATGCAAGTGCCTCATCCGAAGTCATTACATAATTGGCGTCGATCTCCAAGCCAGAAAGAGTAAGTGGTCTTGATCCCGTGGCAATGATCACATTTTTGGGCAAAAGCATTTCATTCTCGGTGCCGTTATTCATTTCAACCGAGATGGTTCCCGGCATCGGCGAGAAGATGGATGGTCCCAAGATACGGCCGGTACCTTCGTACACATCAATTTTCCCTTGCTTCATCAAATGCTGAACACCTTTATGAAGAGTATCGACAATTTTGCTTTTGCGTTCTTGGACTTTTGAAAAATTCACTTTCACGTCGCCAGTAACGACGCCGTAATCTTCACTTTTTTTGGCCGTTGCAAAAACTTCAGCACTTCTTAGCAGCGCTTTGCTTGGAATACAGCCTTTATGGAGACAGGTGCCGCCTAGCTTTCCTTTTTCAACAATTGCCGTTTTTAAGCCAAGCTGGGAAGCACGAATGGCGGCAACATAGCCGCCTGTTCCGCCGCCGAGAATAACTAAATCATATTCTTTTGCCACAATTT
>JAKACS010000486.1 GCA_021821235.1 Bacillota bacterium | reverse complement strand
TTCACGGACAAGATCTTCAATGATTTTCTTGGCTTTTTCATTCATTTCTTGGTTGGCGGAGGCAATAAAGATCGTGCCATCCTGCTCAATATCAATTTTAACACCAGTTTCTTCAATGATTTTGTTGATTTGTTTGCCGCTTGGTCCAATGACATCACGAATTTTATCCGGATTGATCGTCATTATTAATATTTTCGGTGCATAGGCAGAAAGCTGCTTCCGTGGCCCCGGAATCGTGGCAAGCATAGAATCAAGGATTTGCATCCGACCTTTTTTCGCTTGCTGCAATGCCTCCTCTAAAATTTCCCGAGACAAGCCGGCAATTTTAATGTCCATTTGCAGCGCGGTAACCCCCTTTGCAGTTCCGGCTACTTTAAAGTCCATATCGCCTAGATGATCCTCCATACCTTGAATATCAGTTAAAACAGTATAATATTCTCCAGATTTGACCAATCCCATTGCAATACCGGCAACGGGCGCTTTAATCGGGACACCAGCATCCATCATAGCAAGTGTGCTCCCGCAAATACTTGCCTGTGAGGTAGAGCCGTTTGATTCAAGGACTTCTGAAACTAAACGGATCGTATAAGGGAAATCCTTTTCAGAAGGGATGATCGGTTCCAGTGCTCTTTCACCCAAAGCTCCATGTCCGATTTCACGGCGTCCAGGTCCACGCATTGGCCCTGTTTCACCTACGCTAAAATGTGGAAAGTTGTAATGGTGCATAAATCGTTTCTCTTCCTCAATCCCAAGGCCGTCAAGGATTTGTACATCCCCCATTGCCCCAAGGGTGCAAATGCTCAATGCCTGCGTTTGACCGCGGGTAAACAAGCCAGATCCATGGGTACGCGGCAGGATACCAACCTCGGACGACAACGGACGGATTTCATCAACTTTTCGGCCATCCGGACGAATTTTCTCTTCCGTAATTAACCGTCTGACTTCACCTTTAACAAGCTTGTCTAGTATTTGTTTTACTTGTTTTAAATCGTCCTCGGATGCCCCTTGTTCACTGTATTGCTCTAAAACGCGATTTTTCACTTCATTGATTGCATCTTCACGGGCATGCTTTTCCTGAACTTGAATAGCTCGGATCATATCAGATTCACAACTTGCCCGTACTTCAACTTCCAGTTGCTGATCGATTTCGTATAAAGTAACTCGCATTTTTTCCTTGCCAATTTCCGCTACTATTTTTTCCTGGAATGCAATTAACCGCTTAATTTCCTCATGGCCAAACATGATGGCTTCAAGCATGATTTCTTCAGGAACTTCCTTTGCGCCTGCTTCTACCATGTTGATCGCATCTTTTGTGCCTGCAACCGTTAAATGAATATCGCTTTGTTCTGCTTGCTCGACAGTTGGATTGATAACGAACTCATTGTTTAACCGGCCAACGATTACTCCGGCAATGGGTCCCTCAAAGGGTATATCTGAAACACTAAGTGCTAACGAGGAACCAAACATTGCTGCCATTTCTGTGGAACAGTCCTGGTCAACACTCATTACGATGCTAACGACTTGGACATCGTTGCGGAAACCGTCGGCAAAAAGCGGACGGATTGGTCGATCGATTAAGCGGCTTGCCAGAATTGCTTTTTCACTTGGGCGACCTTCCCGCTTGATAAAGCCTCCCGGAATTTTTCCGACTGCGTATAGACGTTCTTCATAATTGACCGTAAGCGGAAAGAAATCCACGTTCTTTGGTTCCTTTGATGCTGTTGCCGTACTCAATACTGCTGTATCACCGTATCGAACCATGACAGCACCATTTGCCTGCTTTGCCAGTTGTCCAATTTCGACGGACAGCTTTCTTCCTGCCCAATCAATTGAATATTTGTGTTTCGTTTGATCCATATATTTTTTACCCCTCTCTATTTAAATCACTTAGAGGATGATGCGAAAACAAAGAACTTCACTCGTATCATCGAACTTCTATTATAAAAGCCGGACTGCGGCTGCTGTACTGAAATTTTTATTAAAAGTATGCCCCAAATTATATTTCCTATATATGTATAAAAAGATTTCCGGTTTTAAAACCTAATAAAAAAGCGGGAAAATTCCCGCTTCAGTTGATTATCGACGTAGACCAAGCTTATTGATTAATTCGCGATAGCGCTGAACGTCTTTGTTACGTAAATACGTTAACAAATTACGGCGTTTACCAACCATCTTCAATAGACCACGGCGCGAATGGTGATCTTTCTTATGAAGGCGCAAATGCTCATTTAAATTGTTGATTGATTCAGTAAGGACAGCGATTTGTACCTCAGCAGATCCAGTGTCGTTTTCATGAGTTTTAAACTCATTAATCAATTCATTCTTACGTTCTTGTGTGATTGCCATCCTGTTTCACCTCCTATTTTGGGCAAAAATCAGCCATGCTGTTTTGCCTGAATAAAATCGCCTGTTACTGAGCAAGCGTCGGTGACTCGACTTGCCAAGCAAAGGTTCATTTCGAATACTTTATAAGAATACAATGTTTTCCGCCAAAAAGCAAGCTATAACTGTATATTTCACAATTAAAGAACAAGTTTAGACAATGAGGCACAAAAAATGGTTTGTTGATTTTTGCCACACTCAACCAAGCGAACGAAATCACCATTGAATTTTACCATAACATTGCCATATGCTGATTTTTAGAAGTTGCTAGCAAAGTAATCGATTGCAGCTTGTTTGTCTTTTTCAATTTGGGCAACCAGCTCGTCAATTCCGGAGAATTTTTGTTCTTTACGCAAATAAACATGCCATTCAATTTCAACGTGTTTGCCGTATATATCGCTCTGAAAATTGAAAAGATGGACTTCAATTGATGGTTTTCGACTTGCCTCACGATGAAAAGTCGGCTTAAAGCCGATATTGCAAACCCCTTTGTACCATTCGCCGTCTACTTTTAGCTGAACCGCATAAACGCCAAGGGGCGGGAGAATGTAATCTTCCGTTAAAGTGACATTTGCCGTTGGGAATCCGATTGTCCGACCGCGTTTATCGCCATGGACGACGATTCCTTTCGTCGTATAATAGCGGCCAAGAAGCAATGGCAGTTGTTCGGTTTTTCCTTCCTTTAAATAAGTACGGATCCATGATGAACTGATTTTTTTTCCTTCACTTGCCAACTTTGGAATAACGGTAAACATAAACTCATTTCTTGAATGAAACGGCAAGGTTTCCATTGTTCCCTGTCCCATTCTTCCATACGTAAAGTCAAAACCCGCTACTACATGCTTTGCATTCAAGCCGATAATGTATTGATCGACAAATTCCTGTGGCAAAAGATTCGCAAACGATTCTGTGAAATGAACGATAAATAAATAATCAATCTCAAGCTGTTCAATCAAGTGGACTTTGTCACGAATAGGCGTGATAAACTGAACATGCTGTTCCGACTTTCGCAAAACTACAGAAGGGTGCGGATCAAAGGTCATTACCGCAGATTTCCATCCCTTTTGAACGGCACGATCTTTTGCCACTTGTATGACTTTTTGGTGGCCTAGGTGCACACCGTCAAAATAACCAAGTGCCAGAACCAGCGGCGGTAAATCAGTTTTTTTTATTTCAAGCGGGTATTCGAGTCTTTTTACTTCCATGATGGTACTCACCACTCTCTATCTTCCCTCTATCAATCTTGATCATTGCGCAATACTTTTACCGGTTTTAATACCCCCTGCTTTTGCGGGTGGCGAGCATAGATGGCAAGCACACTGCCATCTAAAG
>JAKACS010000485.1 GCA_021821235.1 Bacillota bacterium | reverse complement strand
TAGCCGTCTTACCCCTGGATGTGCCAGTTCAACTGTTTTATAGACATTCAGTGCTTCTTTTTCCAAATTTGGCTCATACCATTCCGAAACGGTTATGACGCCATACACTTCACCTTGAAAAACCAATTTGTACGGTTCTCCTACTTTTAGCGTATCTGTAATCTCGAATGAAACCGGCAGCGTTACCGGGATGGACCAAACGGTATTGTCGGCTAACCGCATCTTTTCCACAACGGATTCATAATCTTTTTTTCCTAAAAATCCTGTTAATGGACTAAAGAGCCCGACTGCAATTAATTCCAAATCACTTAAGGCAATGGCATCAATCGGAATTTCTTTTTCAATCCCACTCCAATCGTAGGATGGATTGTAGGCTTGAATTAATTTTCCTCCGTGAGGCTTAGGTAAAAACGACATGATGATCAACCTTTCTTTACAAGTTTTATTATCGGTGGCTGTGCCGCTCTTCTATCCGTTTTTTTTAAAAGGAACAGCACGCCCAAAACGGAGATCACGACGCCTGCCATCGCAATAACCGGATAAATATTTTTCACTATGATCAATTGAATAATTGTGTATGAAAGCACCATTGATAAAACAGGCGAAACAATCCAAACGGTTAATAATTTAACAACAATATCCTTTTTGACCACGGACATTCCTTGTTTGACAAATCCGATTCCGATAATTGAAGAAGTGGTGATTTGTGTGAGCGGAACAGGAATGCCGAGCAATGAAGCAATCGTTACAATTCCTGCGCCTGTACCTGATATGACACAGCCTTCTTCCAGCCGAAGGGAAGTGATTTTTTTCCCGTTTGTTTCAATGACCCGATGGCCGAAGAGAGTAGCTCCTAGGGCAATGGCTAAACCGCCGCCAAAAATTCCATCGTCTTTTCCAACAATTCCGGCTGCAACAAGCGGACCAACCGCATTGGCGACATTGTTCATTCCGCCGGAAAACGCTTCAAAACCGCCCATGATCACAACAAGTATGGCGAATAGTGGTCGGATTTTCTTTTGCTGCATCAAATGGTGGAGCGGTTTTATTTTTAAGAGAGTTGCCGCAATGACGGCAATCACAAACGCAACAAATGGTGTAAACAGCCAAAACAGCGCGATCCATGCCAGCTTCCCAACATAAACGGATTGATAGACAACACCCGCGCCCACTACGGAACCAACCGCCACTTCGCTAGTCGAAAGGGGGATACCGAAAAGATTGGCCAGCAGCAACGATAAAGTAGCGGCAGCTAACACAATCAAGGCAATGGCAACTGTAAACGTGCTACCTGGAACAATTCCGCTTCCGATGGTGTCCACCACTTCCCCACCGCCAAGATAGGCTCCGAGAAAGACGGCAATCCCTGATAGGCACAATGCCGCTCGTTTTGTTAAAGTCCCGGAACCATAGGCGATTCCCATCGAAGCAGCAGCCCCGCTGGCCCCTATATTCATCGCAAATAAAACACCGATCGAAATCGCAATGACGGTAAGTAGCATAATGGCCTCCTTTATTTCACGTGCAATCCACACTCCGTTTTGCCGCTGCCAGCCCATCTTCCAGCGCGGGAGTCCCCATTGACTTCTGTAGGCTGTGTGCATGGGAAGCAGCCGATGCTTGGGTAGTGTTGATCGTGAAGCTTGTTATAAGGAAGATCTCTGTCCCTGATGTAGGACCACACTTCCTCCCATGTCCAGTGAATTAACGGACAGATTTTAAGATTTTTGAATTTTTCATCCTTGTTAATAAATTCGGTGTTTTTCCGTGTCGGTGATTGTTCTCTGCGCAATCCGGAAATCCACGCCTCTTTTGTTGTGAGGACTTCCCGAAGCGGAAGCACCTTTCTAATTTGGCAGCAAAGGTTTGGATCTCTTTTCCATAAGGCAGATCCATATTCGGCTGCTTGTTCATCTAAACTGAGCTTTGGCTTTTTCCGCTCGATTTTCAGTGTCGGAAAGCGCGCTTCAATTTTGTCAATAACTTCATAGGTTTCGAGAAAGTGCAAATCGGTGTCTAAAAAAACGATATGAGCATCTGGTTTGATTTGATGGATTAAGTCAATCAACACGATTGCTTCCGCCCCAAAACTGGATGCGTAGACAATCTCCTGTTCATGAAAATTTTGATAGACCCATTCTAAAACGTTCCTAGCACCTTTTGTTTCATCATCGATTGGAAAAGTCTCGGAAGGACTCCAATTGTCATACGTTATTTTGGCCATCTACAAAGCCTCCTTTAGTAAAAAAAGACAGCCTTCCGCCGAAAAGGAGAAGACTGCCTCTAGTTTGTCTAGTCAGCAATGGTATTCAATTCAACTACAGAATCACGAAGACTTAATCGTGGAAATTGGTTCCGTCAGTCGTTGCCTTTACAATTCCGGCACGAATGACAAAATCGCCGAAGTGCTCGCCCTCTTCCCGTTCTTTTGCATAGCGGGATAACAGCATGCGCAATTCATTTAAAATTTCTTCTTCACCGATGTTTTCGCGGTACAGTTTATTTAAGCGGCTGCCATCAAAAGCAGCGCCGAGATACAGATTGTATTTTCCAACCGCCTTGCCCATAAAGGCGATTTCACCGAGACCTGGCCGGGCGCATCCGTTCGGGCATCCTGTCATCCGGATCGTGATTTCTTCGTCCCGAAGACCATTTTCATCGATAATGGTTTCAATTTTATCAATCAGTTCTGGTAAATAGCGTTCACTTTCTGCCATCGCCAGACCGCATGTCGGCAGGGCAACACAAGCCATTGAACTGCGGCGTAGTGCTGTATAATGCTTTCCATCCGTTAAACCATATTGTTGAATGAGTGTGTCAATCTCTTTCTTTTTCCGGCTTGAGACATTGGCAATAATCAGATTTTGATTGGTTGTCAAGCGAAATTCACCTTTATGAATTTTGGCAATTTCGCGTAAGCCTGTTTTTAACTTGTAATCAGGGAAATCGGCAACACGGCCATTTTGAATAAACAAGGTAAAATGCCATTTCCCTTGAATGCCTTTTACCCAGCCGTACCGATCGCCATTGCGTTCGAATTGATAAGGCTTGGCTTCACCCAATTTCCAGCGAAGACGACTTTCCAATTCTTCCTTGACCGTTTCCAGGCCAAGCCGGTCAACGGTATACTTAAACCGTGCATTTTTTCTTACTGAACGGTTCCCGTAATCACGCTGAATCGTAATCGTCTTTTCCGCTACCTCATACAGTTGCTCAGGCGTACAAAAGCCAATCACTTTCGCCAGCTGTGGATAGGTTGCTTTATCACCATGGGAGCTGCCCATACCCCCGCCAATTGCCACATTAAACCCGACAAGTTTACCATTTTCAACAATGGCAATAAAGCCAAGATCTTGTGAAAAAACATCGATATCATTCAACGGCGGAACCGCAATCCCAATCTTAAATTTCCTTGGCAAATAAAGCGGCCCGTACATTGGTTCCACTTCATCCACTTCCGGAGTACCCGCAACTTTTTCTTCATCAAGCCAAATTTCATGATAGGCTCTTGTTTTTGGCAACAAATCATTGCTTAATTGCTTCGCCCATTCATACACTTCCGAATGGATTTCCGATTGATACGGATTCGAGCTGCATAGCACGTTTCGGTTTACGTCACCGCATGCCGCAATCGTATCCAATAAGGTTGAATGGATTTCCTGGATGGTATTTTTCATATTCCACTTCAAAATTCCATGCATTTGCCATGTTTGAC
>JAKACS010000484.1 GCA_021821235.1 Bacillota bacterium | reverse complement strand
CTCGATTTCATAAAATAGACAAATTTTTTGGAAAATAATCGTCAAACATTTTGAATGAATAGTTTAATATATTTATATAGGCAATATGTTTTTAATGGGAGGGAAATGAATGACAGAGACAAATTATGTAAAGACGGTCTGTGGTTATTGCGGAACGGGCTGCGGATTGATTTTGGAAGTAAAAGACAATCGTATTGTAAAAATTCGCGGTGATAAAGACGCTCCCGTCAACAAAGGCCAGACATGTGTCAAAGGCGCATTTGCCTATGAATATGTCCATGCTGCAAAAAGGCTGACAGCGCCAATGATCCGCAAAGCAGGGAAATTGCTGGAAACGACCTGGGAAGAGGCTTACTCCTATATTGCCGAGAAGTTAACGACGGTCAAAAATACTTTTGGTGCTAACGCGATTTCGATGTTTGCTTGTGCCCGCTCGACAAATGAATCAAACTATATTACCCAGAAATTTATGCGTGCAGCAGTTGGCAGTAATAATATTGATGGCTGCAACCGAACGTGACATGCTCCGAGTGTTGCCGGTCTGGCAACTGTTTTTGGAAACGGTTTCCCAACGAATACGCTTGAAGATTTTGACAAGGCAGAAGTATTGCTGCTGATGGGTTCAAACACATCAGAGGCCCATCCGATTATCGCTAATAGAATTAAAAAAGCAGCGAAAGCGGGTCTGAAAGTAATTGTGATTGATCCGAGAAAAATCGACATGGTCAAAATTGCTCACCGTCATTTGCAGATTCATGTCGGAACAGATATTGCCCTAATCAATGCAATGATTCGCGTCATTTTAAAAGAAGGTTTGTATAACCCGGAATTTATCCGTCAGTTTACGCTTGATTTCGAAGCGCTCGAAAAACAGGTTGACAAATTCACCCCAGAATTTGCTGCCGGCATTACCGGCGTACCGGCTGAAGACATTATTGCAACGGCTCGTGAATATGCAAATGCAAGTGATGCTATGATCGCTTATACCCTCGGCATCACGGAACACCATTGCGGCGTTAACAATGTTTTTGATATTGCGAATTTGGCCTTGATCACTGGGAATATTGGTAAGGAAGGATCAGGAATCATGCCTCTTCGCGGTCAAAACAATGTGCAAGGTGCAGGTGATATGGGTTGTCTGCCGAATCAGCTGCCAGGGGCAATGAGTCTGGCACATGAAGAATACCGCAGCCGTTTTGAAAAGGCTTGGAATGTAAGCTTGAATCCGGAAAGTGGGGACACTCAGACGCGAACATTCGACCGTCTTGAGGAAGGCAAAGTAAAAGCGCTTTATGTGATTGGCGAGAACCCATTGCTTGCAGATGTTCATATGAATCATACAAGAAAGCTGTTGGAAAAACTTGATTTGTTAATTGTTCAAGATATTTTTCTGACGGAAATGGCTGAAATGGCCGACGTTGTTCTTCCGGCAAGATCGTGGGGGGAAGTAGACGGCACCTATACGAACACCGACAGAAGAATTCAACGCGTCCGGACGGCAGTAGAGGCTCATCCGAATACAAAAGAAGATTGGGAAATTCTTTGCGATCTATCAACGAAAATGGGGTATAAAATGAGCTATCAAACGAGTGAAGAGATTTGGAACGAAATTCGAACCACCGCTTGGGAGATGTACGGCGGTATTTCCTATAAACGGCTCGACCAAGCGTACAGCCTGCACTATCCTTGTCCAGATGAAAGCCATCCAGGTACGTTTGTACTGCATGAACGGTTTCACCAACCAATCGAAAGAGAGGGAGCGGCCAAATCTCGATTTATTCCTGTTGATTTTACGCCGCCGCTGGAACTGCCCGATGAAGACTATCCGTTTGTGTTAACGACAGGAAGGCGGTATGAATCTTATAACACCCATACCCAAACAAGATACTATGCGCCTGGCGTAAAAATTAAACAAACAGAAGAAACGATTGATCTTCATCCTGATGATGCCTTTAAGCTCGGTGTAGCAGATGGTGAGTGGGTGCAGGTTCGGTCACGAAGAGGCGAACTAACAGTAAAAACAAAAATAACGGAACAGGTCGTACCCGGACTTGTTTTTATGAGTTTTCATTGGAGCGAGGTTCCAACGAATGTTTTAACATTAAATGAATTTGATCCTATTTCGGGAACGGCCGAATTTAAAGCATGTGCCGTAGCCATTTCGAAATTGAGCTAGTTGGAAAAAGAGCCGCCAATCACCATGACGATTTGGCGGCTCGATTTATTTTTCTCCGAATCATATCTTACGTTTTGATCAAAAGCGGATAAATAATAGTCAGATATTTCTGCTTATTAGTCATCTTATCGTAATATGAATGCATTATCTGTAAAGGATTGTTAATCTCCCTGTTCTTTCGATTGAGAGAATTCATGTTATCATTGTTTCTGTTAGCTGCTAAGAGAACATGGGAGGTAGGATCATGATCAAAACGATTAAAACTTTGCTTGCAGTAGCTGCACTCTCAGGAACTGTAGGTGCTAATGTACAGGCGGCAGAAATTACAGTACAAAAAGGTGATACACTTTGGAACCTATCACAAGTACATAAGGCGTCTGTAACAGACTTGAAAAATTGGAATCAACTTACAACTGATGTCATTTATCCTGGAGATGTGTTAACAATTCAAGAAAAAACACATTATGAAGTAAAACAGGGTGACACTTTATGGGAGATCGCGGAAAACTTTCAAGTTACCGTTGCTCAATTAAAAGAATGGAACCAACTAAATTCAGACTTAATTCACCCAGGTTTAAATCTTGGAATCCTTGATGATAAAGCTACAAATAATTCAACGAGCCAACCCAATCTTAAAGCGGAACCGGCAGTCGCTGCTAGTGCCAATACTCAAAGCCAGGCAGCAGTTCAAGCCGTCCCGATTGCGGCAGCAAGCCAGTCAGCAGTAAAAGCACAAAGCAAGGCTGCAGCACCGATTGCAGTTAGCAACCAAAACAGTTCAAAAGAAATTACGGTAAAGGCTACTGCCTACACCGCCTCATGTGGCGGATGCTCTGGTATAACAGCAACGGGTATCAATTTGAAAGCAAATCCTAATGCAAAAGTGATTTCGGTTGATCCATCTGTTATTCCGCTTGGGTCGAAAGTATATGTCGAAGGATATGGTGTTGCCACGGCAGCTGATACCGGCGGCAGTATCAAAGGAAATCGAATTGATGTTTTTATTGCTTCCAAACAGGATGCCATTAACTGGGGATCAAAAGAAGTCAAAGTAAAGATATTAAACTAAATAGGATTTTAACTAAAACAAGCTGGATATTTATCCAGCTTGTTCAATCGTTTCAGTTACGGCCATTGTATTCCGTTGATAGTAATACCAATTTAATAGAATCGAAATGAAATAAAACGCAATAAAGAAATAAAAAGCGGTAACAGGTGTTCCGGTAGCTTTTACAGACCAGCCGAAAAGCTTTGGAATAAAATAAGAGCCATAGGCTGCAAATGCTGCGGAAAAACCGATGACAGGTGCGGCTTCTTTTGGAATAAAGATAGTTGGAATCATCTGGAACGTTGATCCGGAACCAACGCCTGATGCCAAGAAGAGGACAAGGAATGCCGCCAAGAATCCGGCAAACTGCTTGTTGCTTAGAAAGTAAATGACCCCGCCAGCGCCGATTCCCATAATGAACAGTACATAGGCTGTTACTTTCGCACCGCCAATTTTATCGGAAAGCCAGCCGCCGACAGGCCGTGCTGCTGCAGCAACAAGCG
>JAKACS010000483.1 GCA_021821235.1 Bacillota bacterium | reverse complement strand
TGTCACCGCTTCAGCCGTTAAACAGTGGCGAAGCAACGCCAAACGGAAATTGAAGAAAGTTATGATTCTTGAGATGATGGATTGACCTTTCTCCACGCAATGAAGCACCGCGCGATAAATTTCGCGCGGTCCTTTGAACCAAGCCATGAATCGACCCTTTTACTTCAGCAGCTTTATTCTTCCAAGGCAACTGCAATCCGACAAATCTCGCAGGATATATCCTTATTTCCTCAATCTTGCACTTCATTTAATCAAACGTTTGATTAACCTTTTTTCGACAAAAATCAAGCAGTGCTGTAGCAAGTTGCGAAGCATAAGAACCGTCCCCGTGTTTCTCACAAGAAACAGAGATTGTTCTCCCCTGCTTCTTCTCATTCAATTATTTAATCGTATACTGTTTCTCAAAATACTTCTGGTATTCCCCGCTAATGATCTGTTCCCACCACCATTTGTTGTCGAGGTACCACCCGATCGTTTGGGCGATTCC
The DNA here is from genome assembly GCA_021821235.1 of Bacillota bacterium. The sequence continues at coordinate 3,261 of JAKACS010000483.1, read as the reverse complement.
GGTTTCGAAGGTGTAGGTTGGTTTCCAGCCTAGTTTTTCTAGTTTGGTCGGATCAATGGCATAGCGTTTGTCGTGGCCTAGACGGTCTTGGAGAAACTCAATCAATTCTTCTGATTTTCCAAGTGTCTTGATGATGGTTTTCACGACTCCCAAGTTGGTTCGCTCATTGTGGCCGCCGACGTTGTACACTTCACCCGTTACGCCTTCGTGCAAAACTAAATCAATTGCCGCGCAATGATCCAGTACATGCAGCCAATCGCGAATATTGCCGCCGTCGCCAGTAAGGAACCAAGAACAGTTTTTTCTATACTACGTCGCCAGTTGTAATTAGATATTGAAGGGCTTTTGGTAGCACGCTGTTTTTTACCAGCTGTTCGTTTTCCCTAAAAAACAATGAGCTCTTTTGGCGTATATTTTCATCGACATTATCTGCAATTTTTATTGATTGCCTTTCGCAAGCATCATTTACAACATTGCATTCCACAAAACGGTTCTTTTTATTTCCATGAATTAGCATAAAGTCAAACAAAACCTTACCTTGCCCTATGCTCACTAAGGTATCTAGCTTTGTTAAATCACTGAGGGAGCTTCGAAAACTTGTCGCGATCAACAAGTAGTTATATGGGGCATTATTAAGTTTTATCACATCAAAATTAGTCATAATAACCACCTTCTCCCTCAGTTATTTTATGCTATAAGATACGTATATGTGCGCTCAATTAGATCAATGACATCAATTACAATTTGATCTGCTTCTAGCTTATCCTCTAATATACGAGTGGTAAACAGCAGTTGTTCTGAGTGAAACAGTGTATGGCGGTTTTTATTTAAATAGTTGTAGACTTCCGTTAACGCAGCTTCACTCTTTGGATTCTTCAAATTCTGAGCAATACATTTTTTCAAGTGAAACGCATCCGTCTTAGTATCGTGCCCAAAGTGATATCCATATCTATTCCCAATTTCAATTTCTTCTATACCAAACAAATACTTCAAGTACCCCTCTAGTGCTCGTAAAGCAGGAAAAGCGTAACAAGAATAATCTTCAATTTCCATTTTAACCTTTTTAAGAGACACAGCAGGAGAGAGAATCTTGATTAGTGTATCGTCAATATTCTCAAATGCGTTAGGCATAAGCTTTTGAAGTTCCATTCTAGTATCTGTGACTTTAATGTCCACTTCATGGAATGAATTATTTGCTTCAACAACATTATTCAAACTAATTTCTGGGCAGTATGATAAAAAGGAAAGAGCTTCAGTATAAAGATAAGCGGGTTTCCCTTGTAAAACAACTTTACCTGTTTCATAGATGTTTACGTTTAATCGGTCACCCATACCACTTACAATCTTGTGCTGTTCGTATTTTGGGTTTTCGTAATCTTTTTGATCTTTATTAACACCCTCTAGCTCACCTAAGAAGTTCACAAGTTTATACGCCCATTCTTTAGTGATCCTAAATGTATGTGATTTAGAAATACCTGTATCTCTAAATTCACTTTGTTCAACAATTCGGTTCCTAAGCACCTCGGAAAGTTCAACATTTCTCCCAACAGGTGTCATAGTAGTTGTTCCTTTGACTTTACTATAATAAAAATCTAAAGAGCCTTGGTTACCATTAACAAAGAAGGTACATCGTTTAGCATTCCCGACGTTTTCAAAAGAGATGAGTTGGAAATCTTCCCATTCACTTTCCCCAGCAAAGCATATAGCTTCTTCCAACTTGTCTGGTTTTACATAGATACCAATATTTTTTGGCTTTTCGGAGATACTAATTAATGAGTTCTCTCCAGATTCTGTTTGAGCAAAAGCTTCTTTAGCCAATTTATCTGCCAAATCGTTAAATTCATCACCAGAGTGGCTTTTAACTTTAACAAATTTAACATCCACTTCATTTTTAATACGGTCAAAATATTGTTTGTAAGCAATCGTGCCTGATTTTTTTGCCTGCCACTCACCTGTACACCATTTTGCAATACCTTCGTAATCGTGATAAATTGTCAGGCTTCCGGCTTCCTTTTCAACAGCAAAAGCCATGGCTCTTTCGGCTCCCTTAATTTCACCTGCCACATTCCTCATAGAAACTAGGTTAGGGGCACTAAATTTTTCCGCAAATTGTGTTTGTTCTCCTTGGTAAAAAGTAACTACACCATAAGAAAACTCAGAGCTCTCTTCATTAAAGCTACCATCAACATACGCTACAACTTCCGCTTCACCTTCGGTTGGTCTATCTGTTTTAGGATCGACGGGCTCTTGTGAACTCTTCAAATAGCTTTCAGCCTGTCCTTTACTCGTAAAGCTTTTATATTCTGCACCTGGGTATCCGTACACATTTTGTTTGCATTCATCCCATGAAGTAAAGACCCCAGTTCTTTTGCCTTTTTTTACTGCATAGTATTTTTTAGCCAAATGTATCACCCGCTCCTGTAAGTGCAAATATCTTTGCAAAATTATTAATGGAACTATACGAAAAAGTGCCTTACAGAATGGAGATAAGAAAATCTATCATTAATCAAATAAACAACTAGTTTCTGACTAAAAACTAGTTGTTCAGGCACGAATGTAATAATAATAATTTCTGATTTTAATTTGAACTTCTATTATTATATGTGAGTTTTGGGCAGTTTGCAATGAAAACAAATTCAATGCAGCTGTAAGGAATAGATTTCAGGATACTCGCTTTCTTAAAGAAAATTTGATTTATTCGCATATGCAAAAATTTTCTATTGCTCTTTTCTTTTTGGTGAGTAAACGAAGCCCATTGGAGTCTTTCAACAAGTGACAGGCACCTAAGCATCTAAACTTTCTATAAAAGAAGCAACACTCCTCTAAAAATTCCATAAAAACAAAAATTGTAAAAGTCATTTTATTAGTTTTGACTTACATTCCGTAGATTACCATTAACACCCCAGGAACGGCACACCGGTTTCCCAACCTTTCGACAAAACTCGGGGCGTGACAGGCATAAAAACCTAGTCATTTTTTTATCCATCCGCCGTCCGCGAACATACCACGGACACAAACGTAATCAAGGGAGGTGGGCTCCGGTTAACCACAATTAAAGAAGGACGATCAAAAAACCAAAACGAAAGGAGAAGGAGTTTATCTTAAATATCTGGATTTTGTGTCTTGACAGAGGGATACATTACACACACACCTTGGCTTATATGTCTGTTCAAGAATCAGGACAACTCTATCGAGGTTGGACAAAACTATTTGCATAATATTTAATAGGATCCTAGAACACCGGTTAAAAGGAAAGCATTC
>JAKACS010000482.1:1781-3750 GCA_021821235.1 Bacillota bacterium | reverse complement strand
TTTTAAAGGGGATTGCTGATACACTTTGCCTTTTGTGGTGCCGGTTGAAGACAGGTTGAGCAAGGAAAGCTGATAGGTGGCGATTCTGGAGGATGGAAGACGAAGAAATTCTCGCAATTCAGCGTTATTAATTGAAGGTTTCACAATCAGGAAATAATCTTGAATAGCTTGGATATGCGCCTTTTTTGAAATGAAACAGCAAATAGGGCATTTCCAATTGCCATAATGATATTCCATCCCAATGGATTGACATGTCGGACACTGAACGCCTGGTTGAATGTCGCGGAGATTCATTTCGTACTTTGCAAGAATATCTACTCGATTCGGAGGATGTTTACTTAACAACAACTTTTTTATTTTGGTTATCGCTTTTTCGTCCATCTGATCCTTTTTATAAAACTTTTCGTACTCGTCGATTTTTTTGATTAGGTTTTCAGCCTTGCACACCCTTTTTTCGGCTTCATGGTAACCTGGACTTAGATTGATCGTTGCTGAAGAATTGCTGATACAAACCAATTGTTCAAAAAGTAGCAAAGGCAATCCATATTTTTCGAACCAGTATTTTAAAAGGATTTTGTGGCGGTTTACTTGGGTGAGGGGGTTTTGGTAGATATTTTTTTCACCATTTATGTCTTGGGTTAGCTGATTTTTTTCAAAAAATAATGATCCAGCAAGATTTTTTCCTTCAATCATAAAATTCGATTTTTGGGAAAGTAGCAAGGTGTCGATTTGGAAAATGGATTTGCCAATGGGAAGCCTGATATCGTGGAATATGTGGTAGCGTTTTGTGGGAATCAGTTCTAAGAAATAATGAATCTGCTGTTCACCTTTGTATCCGGCATTCAAGATATTTCTCTTTCGCTCAATTTCCTCCCTTTTGATGTGATTTTCAGGTATTCTTCTTAATAATGCTTCATGCTGTAACAACATAATCGGCTTTGTCAGTTCTTTTTCAATCAAATGAATCCCTCCTAATCATTTTCAGCATATAAATTTCTACAAAAAGCGGTAAATTCCTGCATGATTTTTAAAAAAATTCTACGAGTATGACCAGGAATTCGACAACTTCGCTCCTGAACTGGTCTAGCCCGGATAAAGCGAGAAAAGATTCAACGACTTTTGGGGCGGATTCTACAACTTTGACTCCGGATTCGACGCCTTTGACCAGGAATTCGACAACTTCGCTCCTGAGCCCCTCCGTCCCTGAACTAGTTCCATTTCAATTCGATAACTCCGGCTCCGCTAATCAATAAGACCCCAACCGAGAGCCGATTGGGGTCTTGCATTCCTATTTAAAACACGCGTTCTTTAAACTGGGCTAATTTTTCCAAGGAGGATTTGTCGACGTCGGCGTGCAGGCTGTTGCCGTGCGAATCCATTGTGACAACTGCTGTGAAGGCTTCTACCTTCAGATGCCACATGGCTTCTGGGATACCGAAGTTCATCAGATCGACGCCTTCAACCGATTTGATGCAATCGGCATAGTATTGCGCTGCGCCGCCGATAGCGTTTAAGTAGACGCCGCCATGTTCCTGGAGGGCAGCAAGCGTTTTAGGCCCCATACCGCCTTTGCCGATGACAGCGCGGATGCCGAATTTTTTCATAATGTCGCCCTGATACGGCTCCTCGCGAATGCTGGTAGTCGGTCCGGCAGCTTTTACATGCCAGTTGCCTTCTTTATCCTTCAGCATAACGGGACCACAGTGATAGACAATTTGGCCGTTCAGGTCAACTGGAGCGTCGTGATCCATTAAATATTTGTGGATCGCGTCTCGTCCTGTGTACATCATACCATTGATTTGCACAACATCGCCAACTTTTAACGAACGAATCCGTTCTTCGCTGATTGGCGCCTGAAGGGTAATTACCTCGTCGGTCGAAGCAGGAGCGGCCTGTTGATCGGCCTCAGTCTGGGAAAAATCAGTGGCCTCGCCTTCCTGGTACATCCAATCGTTAATTTCACCGGTTT
>JAKACS010000482.1:0-1771 GCA_021821235.1 Bacillota bacterium | reverse complement strand
GCATCTATATGGACTCCTAAGCGGCGGAACGCCCAGCAATTGTAGGCAACTGAAACATAGAAGCTTGCAGGAATTCGGTTCATTACGCCAATTTTACAGCCTAAAAGGGTGGCCTCGCCGCCGAAGCCCATTGTCCCAATTCCCAACTGATTTGCTTTCTCCAAAATGTATTCTTCCAACTTGCGCAAATCTTCATTCGGATTCACATCATCAACGGAACGGAACAGCTGCTCTTTTGCCAAATCATAGCCGGAGGTTCGATCGCCGCCAATGCCAACACCAATAAAACCGGCGCTGCAGCCTTGGCCTTGAGCTTGATAAACCGAATGCAAAATGCACTTGCGGATCCCATCCAAGTCGCGGCCGGCGCGGCCAAGTCCCTCAAGCTCGCTTGGGAGACTATATTGAATATTTTTATTTTCACAGCCGCCGCCTTTTAAAATTAGGCGGACTTCGATGTATTCCTTTTCCCATTGATCAAATTTAATGATCGGCGTGCCCCCGCCCAAATTGTTGCCGCTGTTTTCGCCCGTTAACGAGTCAACGGAGTTTGGACGGAGTTTGCCTTCTTTTGTTGCTAGAACGATCGCGTTGCTGATCGCCTCTTTGAGTTCCAATTGGTTTACGCCAATTGGCGTCTTAATTTTAAAAGTGGGCATACCAGTGTCTTGGCAGATCGGCGAAACATTGTCATCCGCCATTTTAATGTTGTTGGTGATTGTTGCCAGGCTCATCGCCGCTCTTGTACCAGCATTTTCCTTTTCTTTAGCAGCTTTTACAGCGCGGCGCACATCTTTTGGAAGTTTCGTCGATGTATCTACAATCAGCTTGTACATGCTTTCTTCAAACTTTGCCACATTCATTCTGTAACCCTCTCCCCTGTGTCCAAATTGCGATCTTCAAAATTTTGCAACGATTTACCGCTTTAATTATACTCCTATACCAGATTGGTGAAAAGATTTTGCAACCGATTTCAGCAAGCCTAGGACAAATGGTGGCGTTCCTAAATCCAATATAACCCAAATGCAAAAAAGAGCCGCATTCAGATGGCTCTTAAAGGTCACGATGATTAAACTCACGGATTTTCGAATCAAGTTCGTCAATAATGGAAATCATTCTGTCGACGTCTTCTAAATCAGCCGCCTCCGGGTCAATCGCATCCAATAAATCGAGAAACATATTCAGCCGCTGTTTTAAAAAGTAAACTTGTTTATTTTTGTCGTGAATGTCTTTGCCCATATTGTTCTCCTTTCCAATCCTCGCAAGAATGGGAGGAGGCAGTCTTGGATACAAAATGGCTAATCTCTTTGCCCAAGTTGTTCTCCTTTCCAATCCCGTATTCATCCTATCGAACTCTTGTTAGATTGGCAATGCCTACTTTTATTTTACTCAGAATAATAACTGCTAAGAAAAACCGAACAAAAGGACAAGCGCTTTGGTCAGCCCCGACAAATATAAGTCCTTAATCTGTTTAAAATTCAACAATCACTCATTTTGGGCATCATAGACCCTCTTTGGTGACCGTTTTTGCTGCGAACCATCGATTTTGGGCATCATAGACCCTCTTTGGTGACCGTTTTTACCGTGAACCATCGATTTTGGGCATCATAGACCCTCTTTGGTGACCGTTTTTACCGTGAACCATCGATTTTGGGCATCATAGATACTCTTTGATGACCTTTTTTGCTGCGAACCATCGATTTCGGGCATCATAGACCCTCTTTGATGACCGTTTTTGCTGCGAACCATCAATCGACCTGACTTTTCCCTT
>JAKACS010000481.1 GCA_021821235.1 Bacillota bacterium | reverse complement strand
TACTACTGTGGATCGTCATTATCCGGACAACATCCTCCTGTTCGCCAAGGGCTCTCGCCGCACCGAGATCACTCCCCCGCTCCATCATTCTTTCAATAAAGCGTAAAAAGCGGAACAGACCGCGAAATGACGTTTCTTCATACTGTCTGGCTCGATCATAAAACGCCCGCAAGTTAGCTTGTCGCTGTTTTCCGCCTGGCAAACCGCCGACGAAATCATAAAATTTTGTATCGCGGTACAACTGCCAGATTAACTCAGACAGTGAACCTTGCCGTGCCATCGACCGCCAGCGGTTTAGGTTTTGATGAAATGGAATGAGCTTGCTATCCAGTTCTTCTTCGTCTTTATGCCTGTTGCGGCAATAAGAAGAGACTGCATCCCAGTAGGAACCCCTTTTGTGCTGAATGCGGATCTTGGCCATTTCTTCCTCATTCAAACCAACAATCGGCGAGCGCAGCACGGAAGCAAGCGGAATATCCTGTGCCGGGTTGTCAATAACCCTTAGAAGAGACAGCATAATGGTTACTTCGGTCGCTTCGAAATATCCTGTTGATAAATTCGCATAAATCGGAATTCCCTGCTGTTTGAACTCTTCCATAATTTGCGGCGCCCAAGTCATTGAGCGGAGCAAAATAACGATATCGCGATACATAATCGTCCGAGCGGATTTCGTTTTTGGATGATAAATTTCTATGCCATTTGCCACCAGTTCTTTAATTTTTGCTGCCATCACCTTTGCTTCTAGCTGTGATGCTTCCAATTCGTCCACATCAAGTTCTTCCGCCCCGCCGGCTTCATCTTCGCTGTTCTCTTTTTCCTCTGCTTTTTGATCGATGAGAAGCAATTCAACTGGATACGGTTTCTCTTGCGGGTAGGAAGCGCCAAGATGCAATTCGGCCGCCGTATCATATTCAATCTCACCTACTTTTACCCCCATAATCTGTTTAAACAAAAAATTGGTTCCACTCAAAACTTCCTTGCGGCTGCGAAAGTTTTTGGCAAGATCAATTCTCAATCCAAACTGGCTGCCGTCATACGTAAAGCGATTATACTTTCCTAAAAACAAATGGGGTTCCGCAAGTCGAAAACGGTAAATTGCCTGCTTAACATCGCCAACCATAAACAGATTACCATTTGGCTCTTCATCCTTTGAAACAAGCTTGACAATCGTTTCCTGAACCAAATTAACGTCCTGGTATTCATCAATATAAACTTCTTTAAAATGATTCCGGTAGAAAAACGCTGCTTCCGATGGCTGCAGTTCGCCTTTATCCGTTATTTGATCAATTAAAATTTCAAGGCAGTAATGCTCCAAATCGGAGTAGTCAACAAGTCCTTTTTCTTTTTTCAACTCTAAGAACCGCTCATGGAAAGAAATCGTCAGGTTGACGAGCGCCTCGATTACAGGTTTCATTTCTTTCATATCTTGGAGAAAGCTTTGCGGCTTTCGCGAGAACAACTCATCCTTCAAGTCCTGAATTTTTTTCTTCGCTTGATCACGCAGCTTGTTCGCCTTATCGGTCAGCTCTTTGAGATATTCTCCGCCGCGAACCGTTTTGGCTTTTGCAAACGAATACGTTTGCATGGCCTCATATAGGGTTGACCAGGAATCTTTAGCAGCGGAAAGCAGCGTATCGACTAAAAGTACATCCTCTTCAAACGTGGCGGCTTTTGGCGCAGGGCCGCCGGGAAGCTTCGTTATTTCCAATGCTTTTTCAAGCATTTCACGGGCTGCGGATAACTGCAGTTCAATATCAAAAAGCAGCGCCTGAATAAACGGCAAATCCTCCAAATCTGCATCCAAATCGACATCGTACATGGATACAATCGACTTCAAATAGTGCTCCGGCACTGGATTGGACCTGGCAAAATCGTAAATGGCTCGAACGATGTCCTGCAATGCAGCGTCGCTCCGGTCATTTGTAAAGGTATCAACAAGTTTGAAAAATGCATCATTGTCTTTTTTGCCATACTCCATTTCAAATAATTCATCGATGACTTCGTCCCTCAACAATTGCGCTTCCGTTTCATCAGCAATCCGAAACCCAGGATCCAAATCAAGCAAATAATAATACTTGCGAATGACTTCCATACAAAAAGAGTGAATGGTTGAAATCGATGCTTTGTTTAACAATCCAAGTTGCTTCCGCAAATGCTTTGAATCCGGCTCGCGGATTAAGGCTGCTTCAAGCGCTTCACCAATCCGGTGGCGCATTTCCGCCGCTGAGGCGCTCGTAAACGTGACAACCAGGAGTTCATCGACATTGACTGGGGCATCTTTGGAAAGAAGTTTTTGAATGATTCTTTCAACAAGTACAGCCGTTTTCCCTGAACCAGCTGCCGCTGCAACAAGAATGTTTTTATTGTTTGCCATAATCGCTTTCCATTGATCTTCTGTCCAGGTCGCCCCGCTCGGCATCGGGGGAACGAAAAGTTTACTCATGTACCCTAACCTCCTTTCTGATCAACTCAATTGTCTCATCATTTCCTTTTGGCATAAGGTGACGATATTGGTTCGTTTCGATTGATTCATCAAATTGACAAACAGACTTGTAGGCGCAAAACGTACATGGCCTATTGTCTTTCATTTTATAGGGATCAATGGCGACATTGCCGGAAACAATTTCATTTCCGGTTTTCTCGTACAATTGCCGCATAAATTGTCTTAAATCAGCAAAATCTTCAATTGTTGCAACTTTGGAATTTTTCGTCAAGGTACCATCTTTCTTAATCCCGGCCGATATGATTTGGGAATTACCAGTCTCAAGTGTACGATCCATCAACTGAATGACATTTTGGTCATTTAAAACAAGTCCATTCATTTTAAATTTTTTCATCATCTCCTGCTCAATTTGTTCTATTGTCAGCAGTTTGGTTGCATTGATCATTGGGTTATGAACATGGAAATAAAGGACACCTGCCGGACTGGCCTCAACCTCAACCAGCTCTTTGGAATGGGCAATAATAATGTCCAAGTAGGTCAGCATCTGCAACGATAGGCCATAATAGACATCACTTAAATTTAAGTCTTTTTCACTTGATTTGTAGTCAACTACTCGTAAATAAAGTTGATTGTTCGCATCTACTGCTTTATCAACCCTGTCGATTCTGCCAACAAGCTCCATTTTCTTTCCGTTTTTTAACGAAAAAGACAGCGGTGGAAGCTTGCCGTTCGGACCAAAACTCAGCTCCAGGCCAATTGGAGAAAAACCGCTTGATTTCGCATGTTCACTTAGAACCATTGATGCTCTTGTAATGATTTGTTCCAGTTTTCGTTTAATATAATGATGCCTTTGTGAGCTTAAGAGAATTTCATTTTGCAGCTTCGGTGCCAAAGCATTTACTGCTTGCTTGGCCAACATTTCACATTGAGCCTTCGTTAAGTCTGACCATGAAATATTTTGCGCATTGACAACTTCGGCAATCTGTTTCAGCGCGGCATGGAATAATTCGCCAATATCCGGTGCTTCGAGCCTGTAGATTTGCCGCTCACGAAGCCTTAGACCATGCTGGGCAAAATGCGAAAACGGACAGCCATTAAAAAGTTCCATTCTCGAAACACTTGCTTGAATGCTGTCTCCATACAATTCTCCTGTTACATCACTTGAAAGCCTTACCGTTTGATTTTCATAAAATAAACTGGCAAGAACTTTCATTAAAATTTCTTTCCAGCTGCTATCTAGATATTGGTTATATACATCCCACCAAAAATCGTTTATCGGGTACTTGTGCTTCTTAAGCTGCAATTGC
>JAKACS010000480.1 GCA_021821235.1 Bacillota bacterium | reverse complement strand
TTTTGTTTCAAGTTGCTACCATTGTTGATGATCTTTTTCAGAAAATAAAATCCGTTTTTTTATTCCAATAGAAAGGGGAGCTCGGCGATTGAAATCATTAAAATAGTCGGATTGGCTCTTATAGCCACCTTTCTTGCTCTCATTCTCAAAGAACAAAAACCAAATTTTGCTTTCTTGTTAATTCTATTTGTCGGCGCTGTCATCTTTCTGTTTCTCGTCGATAAAATCTCAGAGATTATCAATATGATTGAGAAACTGGCAACAGACGCCAAAGTAAACATGGTGTACGTAGAAACAATTTTAAAAATCATCGGGATTGCCTATATTGCAGAATTCGCTGCACAAATCACAAAAGATGCCGGGCAGGGGGCAATTGCCTCCAAAATAGAGCTCGCAGGGAAAATTATTATTCTCGCAATGGCGATTCCAATTTTAACTGTATTAATTGAAACGATTATGAAACTGATTCCAAGCTAATCTAGTTCAAATGAGGTGAAGCGCCAGAATGAGGCAGAAGCTATGGTTTATACCAATGATTGTTCTAATGTTGCTTTTTTTATTTGATCTAAATGTCCAAGCTTCCGGAGATACACAAAATGCTTCAACCCCTCTTTCACCGACGGAATTGGTCGATAACCAGCTAAAAACGATGGATTTAACGGATTTAAAAAAATATTGGGAAGATATCACGAGTAAGTATGGTGGGTTTCTTCCTGAAAGCCAAAAAGGGAGTCTTTATGATTTTCTCAAAGGAGAGAAAAAGTTTTCCTTTCAGCAGTGGTCGCAGGCGTTAGTAAAATTTTCCTTTCAGGAATTTATTGCAAACGGCAAACTTCTCGGATCGTTAATCATGCTGACGATTTTCAGCCTGTTCCTGCAGTCATTGCAAAATGCCTTTGAGAAAAGTACAGTCAGCAAAGTGGCCTATTCGATCGTTTTTATGGTGCTCGTGATTCTAGCACTCAACAGTTTCCATGTCGCCATTAACTATGCAAATGAAACGATTGGAACGATGATTTCGTTCGTACTTGCGCTAATTCCGCTGCTGCTTGCGATTATTGCTGCTTCCGGTGGGGTGGTATCCGCCGCCTTTTTTCATCCGGTCATATTATTTTTAATGAATACAAGCGGTGTCTTGATGCAATATGTGATTTTGCCGCTGCTCTTTCTTGCCGCATTATTGAGCATTGTTAGTAGCTTATCTGAAAACTATAAAGTAACCCAACTTGCCCAGCTGCTGCGCAATTGGAGCATCGGGCTGATGGGACTTTTCTTGACGGTTTTTCTTGGTGTTATTTCTGTCCAAGGGGCTTCAACCGCTGTTGCAGATGGGGTCACAATTCGAACAGCAAAATTTGTAACCGGAAATTTTATTCCGGTTATTGGCCGAATGTTTACAGATGCAACCGATACGGTTGTAAGCGCGTCGGCTCTTTTGAAAAATACAATCGGGATTGCAGGGGTGGCTATTTTGCTGATCATTGTTGCCTTCCCGGCAATCAAAATTTTAATGATTGCATTCATATATAAATTTGCCGCTGCCATTTTGCAGCCGCTTGGCGGGGGTTCGATTATTTCCTGCCTCGATATTATTTCGAAAAGTGTTATTTATGTTTTTGCCGCACTTGGCATCGTATCTCTCATGTTTTTTTTAACCATTACTGTCATTGTTGCCGCAGGGAATTTAACGATCATGATGAGGTAGGGGATGGGGATGTCCTTTTTAATCGAATGGGTAACCAATATTATTTTATTTATCCTGTTGGCGACCGTTATTGATATGCTTTTGCCCAATTCCAGTATGCAGAAATATGTCAAGATGGTTGTCGGCCTGCTATTGATCGCGATTATTTTAACGCCAATTCTCAAATTAATTTCATCTGACTTTGAAACGGCACTATCATCTATTCCTTCATTTCAAAATCAAAGTGAAAAAAATATAAAAAATGATATTGAATTGAAGAAAAAAGAAATACAAGCTGGGGACCGTGCATATATTTTAGAACAAATGGCTGTCCAACTAAAAAAGGATGTCGCAGAGGAGCTGATGAAACAGTACGGATTGGAAATAACGAAGATTAACCTAATTACTGATGAAAACAGTCAAAAAACATTTCCGGAAAACCTTCAGAAGGTATCGGTTCTATTAAAACAACCAGACAGCAAAGTGAACGCGGTCGAAGCAGTAGCACCCGTCGTCATCAACACGAATAAACCTCTTTCATCATCAGATCAAACAAAGGATTCAAAACAAATTGCCGCATTTCTTTCAAATAAATGGAAAGTGAAGGAAACAACAATTGAAGTTTTGATCGAAGGGGGGAAAAATAAGCAGAATGGATGATCAACAAGGACCATTTTCAAAATTTAAAAAGTGGCTTTCCAACCCAGAAAAAAACAATAAAAAATCAGGAAAATATCAATATATGATTCTTGTTTTACTGATTGGCGCAGCTTTTATGCTGGCAAGCAATATTCTTTTTAAAAAACAGGCGGCAACACCTGCCCTCCCAGCAGCTACAACGACTTCTACTAGTCCGAGTGATGTTCCGGCGTTTGGCATTAACAAAAATTCAGGCGATAAATCCATTGCCGATTATGAGCATGAATATGAAACGCAAATGAAAGATGCGCTGGATGAAATGCTAGGCGTAAAGGATGTCAAAGTGGTTGTAACGATTGATTCAACGGAAGCCAGAGTCTATGAAAAGGATCGGGTATCCAAAAATCAAACAACTGTTGAGACTGACCAGCAAGGAGGACAACGGAAAGTCGAAGATCAATCGGTTGATGAAAAGGTTGTCATTATCCGCAATGGTGATAAAGAAGTGCCAATTGTTGTGCAGACGAAAAAGCCAAAAATCCGCGGCGTGCTTGTTGTCGCACGGGGAGCAGAAAACATTCAAGTGAAAAAATCAATTGTTGACGCAGTTACGAGAGCGCTTGACGTTCCGAGTTTTCGCGTTGCTGTAGTACCTAAAAATTAAAAGGGGGAATTTATCCATGCTATTGAAAAAACAAACGGTTTGGTTATTAACGATGCTAAGTCTTGTAGTGGTCTTGTCGGTCTATTATATTACAACACCACCGCAAAAAGGAAATGACCTCGCTTCTGTAGAACAAAAAGCGAAGAAACAATTGGATCAAAGTCAGGCAGCCACAAGCAAAGTTCAGGATAAGAGTGGCAAAACAGTCGTTTCCACGGTTTCTGGCGATGATGCGTTCACTGCACTAAGGATGCAGCTTGATGACCAGCGCAGCCAAATGAAAGAACAGCTGCAGGCCGAGGTGGCTTCAACAGACCTTCCTGCTGATAAACGCAGTGCAGCGATTGATCAAATGAAAAAATTGGATGAAACAGCGAAAAAAGAAGAGGTTCTTGAAACATTGATTAAAACAATGGGTTATGAGGATGCTCTTGTCAGAGCCGATGGCGAAAATGTCAAAATCATTGTTAAATCCCAGAAAAAGCATACAACTGCACAAGCAAACGACATCATTCAGCTTGCTAAAAAGGAAATTGGCGAAACCAATTATGTCGCTGTAGAATTTCAACCAGCAAAATAATTAGAGCTGATAGAAAAAGAAAGCCATATGGCTTTCTTTTTCTGTTTAAATTTTACTTGGAAGTTCACATTTTCTCGGAAAAATATTAAGATGAAGGAGAGCAGGCAATTGTTTTTTTGAAATTAGCTTAAAAGAACATGATTGAACTTTTATTAAGAATTATCGTATAGTATTAATAGCTAGT
>JAKACS010000479.1 GCA_021821235.1 Bacillota bacterium | reverse complement strand
TGTGGTGCCAAAACATCTGGATACGTTAATAGCCTATATCGAAAATGTATTCGCAGCACAGATTATCCCATTCTACAATAATATTAACAGCATGTTCAATAAACTGGATGCCGGCCAGCAAAGTACGATAATTGATAACATTCAAAATGTCGGCAAAAAATTTGGTACGACTGTCGGTACATTTATTCAAAATTTTTTCTTAAATATTCCGAATATCCTTTCTTGGTTTCCTAATGCTGCAACAGTGTTAATTTTTTCTTTGCTTGCCACTTTTTTTATTAGTAAAGACTGGAATAAACTTGCGGCCTTTACAGGGAGAATGATGCCTGAAAAAGCGAAAAAAAGCAGCAAAACTGTGTTTACAGATTTGAAAAAGGCGCTTTTTGGATTTTTACGAGCCCAACTGACGCTAATCTCGATTACTACCGTCATTATTCTGATCGGTTTGCTGATTCTGCGTGTTGATTACGCGATTACAATTGCGCTTCTTATGGGAATTGTAGACATTATTCCTTACTTGGGAACGGGTGCCATTTTTGTGCCGTGGATTATTTATGAGGTTATTGCCGGGGATATGGGACTGGCTATTGGCTTAGGAGTCCTCTATATTATTGTCTTAACGCAGAGGCAAATCATGGAGCCGAAGATTCTCTCAACGAATATCGGACTAGATCCCTTAGCAACGCTGATCGCCCTCTTTGTAGGCTTTAAAACGATCGGATTTTTAGGGTTAATTGTTGGACCAGTCACTCTGGTGATCATCAGCACACTTCATCGTGCCAATGTTTTTCGTGATCTTTGGCAATACATTAAAGGGGACTGAAACAAAAACGTCAACTTCTTGCAAAGAAGCTGACGTTTTTACTTGATAATTTTTATTTTCTTCCGAAACACACGAATCATCAATCGCTTAAACAGTATTCTTGTAAATGGGATTAGCAGTAAAAATCCAAGAATGTCAGTTAGAAAACCAGGAGTTAAAAGCAGCGTTCCGCCAACAAGGATACAAACCCCATCTAAAACTACTTCTTGTGGGATTTGTCCCGCACGGAGCTGTGCTTGTGCTTTGCGAATGGTTTCAAGCCCTTGTTTCTTTGCCAAATAGGCGCCTAAAACCCCTGTAAGAATGATTAGACTAAGCGTTGGAATAACACCTAGTGTTTTTCCGGAAAACAGCAACAATCCAATATCTGCAGCCGGCACCAAAATGATCAGTAAAATAAGATAGCGCATCACTATCCCCTCCGCTCGGTTGGGTTATTCTTATGAAAAAAAGAAGGGGTGACCCTTCTTTTTTTGTAATTAAAGAACACTAGCGTGACCGTTATAAATGACACCTCTTGCTGAATCAACCGTAATTTCCTGACCGTCTTTAAAAAGGGTCAAGGCATTTTCAACCCCAACAAGTACCGGGATTCCAAGATTCAGGCCAACAACTGCCGCGTGGCTTGTCAGTCCGCCTTCCTGCGTTATTAAGGCACTGCATTTTTCAATTGCCGGCATCATTTCCTTATCAGAACCTAAAGTGACAAGAATGGATCCTGCTTGAACCTTTTCAAGTGCTTCCTTCGCATTTTGCGCGACAACCACTTTTCCAAAAGCAGATTTTCTACCAATTCCTTGCGCCTTTGCAATAATATCTCCCACTACATGAATTTTCATTAAATTGGTTGTTCCAGCTTCCCCTACAGGAACACCTGCAGTAATAACAACTAGATCACCATGCTTTACAATCCCGCTGTTTACACTTTCTTCCACGGCAATGTCAAGCATTTCATCTGTGGAGTTGACCTCTAAGCCCAATTGTGGATAAACACCCCAAACAAGCGATAAACGGCGCTGAATGCTTTCTTTTGCGGTAACAGCCACAATCGGAGCTTTTGGACGATATTTTGATATCATTCGAGCGGTATGGCCGCTCTCTGTTGGGGTAATAATCGAGCTCACGTCAAGGTTTAAGGCTGTATGTGCCACAGATTGACCGATTGCATCAGTAATATTGTGGTCTGTATCCTTGCTTCGACTTGATAAAATTTCTTTATGATCGAGTGCCTGTTCAGTTCTTGTTGCAATATTGTGCATTGTTTGCACTGCTTCCACAGGATATAGGCCGGCAGCCGTTTCACCGGAAAGCATGATGGCATCGGTTCCGTCGAAAATGGCATTGGCAACGTCACTAGCCTCAGCACGAGTTGGCCGCGGGTTACGCTGCATTGAATCAAGCATTTGCGTTGCAGTAATAACTGGCTTTCCAAGGGCATTACACTTTTTAATCAGCATTTTTTGCACAAGTGGTACTTCTTCGGCAGGGATTTCGACCCCTAGATCGCCGCGGGCCACCATTAAACCGTCAGAAACTTCGAGAATTTCGTCGATGTTGTCAACGCCTTCCTGGTTTTCAATCTTTGGAATGATATGAATTTGTGTTGCATTGCTTTCTTCAAGCAGTTTCCTGATCTCCAAGACATCTTTGGCCCGGCGGACAAAAGATGCAGCAATAAAATCAATACCTTTCTCAATCCCAAACAGAATATCCTTCGTATCCTTCTCAGTAATTCCCGGCAAATTAACCGCTACCCCTGGGACGTTGACACCTTTTTTATTTTTTAAAATTCCGCTGTTTAAAATTTGCGTATGGATTTCATTGACGGATTTATCGATACTTGAAACTTCGAGGCCAATTAAGCCGTCATCCAGAAGAATTTTCGAGCCAACATGGACGTCATCAATCAAACCCGGATATGTAATCGAGAACTTTTCAGGTGTGCCTTCTACTTCATCCATAGAGACAATCACATTTTTGCCTGCAACAAGTTCAATTGAACCGTTCTCCATATTGTGTGTACGAATTTCCGGTCCCTTTGTATCAAGCAAAATGGCAACCGTTTTGCCGGTCATTTTCGCTGCTTTGCGAATATTTATAATTCGATTGCCATGTTCTTCAAAATCCCCATGTGAAAAATTTAAACGGGCTACATTCATGCCGGCATTTATCAGATGAGTTAGTTTTTCTACAGATTCACTTGCAGGACCAATCGTACAAACAATCTTCGTTTTACGCAACATTTTTTTCCCTCCTAAGCTCTTTTCAAACCTAAATCGATAATTCTTGAGAAAGCTTGTAAAGATCTATATCTAGTGTATGTTTTCTTCCCAATGCTTCAATTATGTCGTAATCAACGAGGCGATTATTTTCAATTCCAACTGCACGTCCGCCTTTTCCTTCAATTAGCAGTTCCACTGCACGCGCGCCGAGACGGCTTGCGAGGACACGATCAAATGCTGTTGGAGAACCTCCGCGTTGAATATGGCCAAGAACAGAAACTCTTGTATCAAAGTCCGTCGCTTTTTCGAGTTCCTTTCCAAATTCAATTCCGCTGCAGACACCTTCAGCAACAACAATTAAGCTATGTTTTTTGCCACGTTCCTGCCCTTTGCGAAGCCGGCCGGCAATATCCTGCATATCATAGCCTTCTTCTGGAATTAAAATGGTTTCAGCACCGCCAGCAAGTCCAGCCCAAAGTGCAAGATCGCCTGCACCACGACCCATTACTTCAATAATAAAGGTTCTTTCATGTGATGTAGCTGTATCACGGATTTTATCAAGAGCGTTAATAACAGTATTCAGCGCGGTATCAAAGCCAATTGTAAATTCTGTCCCCGGGATGTCATTGTCGATTGTCCCTGGCACGCCAACACATGGAAAGCCTTGCTCTGTTAACGCTTTAGCGCCCATGTAAGAGCCGTCGCCACCAATGACAACTAGTCCTGCAATCC
>JAKACS010000478.1 GCA_021821235.1 Bacillota bacterium | reverse complement strand
AAAAAAGAAAAAAAACTGTGGATGTCCGAAACGATTATTTCAGGGGAAAAACAGCCCTAAGTAAAAAACGGCTGTTTTTTCGAGTGAAAATCTAAGGAGAACCTATGATTCGAACAATTGCCATCAACCAGCATCACAAGTTAGTGAAAGATCTTCAAGTAGCCGATGTTGTTTCCAGTAATTATCTTTGGTATTGGATTGATTTTTGTGAAGCAAGCAAAGAGGAAATTGATTTATTAAGGGATCCACTAAAATTTCATCCACTGGCAATAGAAGATTGTATCTATACGCTGCAGCGTCCCAAACTGGATTATTATGAAGGCTACACGTTCTTTGTAACCCAGGCATTGAATCAAAAGACAATTTCACGGGAAGAAGTTGATTTTTTCCTTAGTGCTGGCTTTATTGTCAGCTTTCATCACAAACCTTCGTCTGAAATTGAAGAAGTATGGAAACGATTGAATGAAGCTCATGAGAGTAAAAAATGGGATCCTTCCCATGTTCTTTACTATGTGCTTGATAAAATGGTCGATAATTATTTCCCACCTGTTTACCAAATTGAAGACAATTTAAATGAGATTGATGAAAATTCAAAGCGGCGGACAATGGAAGCGCTGCTTGCTGATTTATTTGATACACGGCACGATCTCCTATCACTTAGGCATACCATTACGCCAATGCGGGATCTCGTGTATCGTATCCTTAACTCGCAAAGTTTGCCCGGGATGAAGGGGAAAATTGAATACTTTTCCGATATTCATGACCATTTATTGAAATTATCGGAAATGATTGAAGCAAACCGGGAGCTTGCAAGTGATATTCGCGACAGCTATATTTCGCTTAATTCCCATCAGACCAATCATGTTATGAAAGTGTTAACCGTATTTACCACCATTTTTATGCCGCTCACCTTTATTGTCGGTGTATACGGCATGAATTTCCAGTATATTCCTGAATTATCGTGGAAATACGGCTATTTCGCCATTCTGCTTGTTATGTTTCTTATTGGCGCCGGCATGACGCTATGGTTTAAGAAGAAAGGGTGGTTTAAATAAAGCAGAAAGGGAGCACAATGATCGTATGCTCCCTTACCAATTTTTATAGTCAATCGTTCCGCCTGTTAAATCAATTGTGTTACGTTCCCCTTTATAGTAGGTTTTTCCGTCCTTTTTTACGATCAAGTTTTCATATGTGTAGACTTCCTGGCCATTTGGCAAATGAACCACGACCTTTTTCCCCAGGTTTTCCTTTGGCGTATCGATCCGAATCGTTTCGTGCCAATACTGGTTCAATTGATATATGCCAAAAGCAAAAATGAAACACGTCAGGATGATAAAGAACGGACCTTTCCAGTGAAATTGCTTCGGCTTATCATGGTATAATTCGACTCTGGTCATTTTCTCCTCTTCCCCTTTAAACTAGCGTTTTCTACAAAATTACCGATTCACCTACATTTATTCCCAATTTTATTAAAAATATTCGCAATAGTTGAAAATACAGTCTCTTTTTATACTATGCAATTAGTGCCCAAAATTGCCTGTTCGCTTTCTTTTTTTGTTTCGATGTATAATAAAAATGCAGCTGTTTACAAATGAAAGGAGAATTGACTTTGGCCTATCCATATACCGATGACATTATGAGTTTATTAAAAGATTTGGTTTCAACTCCAAGTCCAACGGGCAATACGTATAAAGTGATTACGTTTGTAGAAAAGTTTTTAAAAGAATTAGGAATTCAGACGAGGCGGAATCGTAAAGGTGGTTTAATCGCCACGATCAATGGAGAAGATTCAAGCAGGCAACGGATGCTGACTGCCCATGTTGACACCCTTGGTGCGATGGTCAAGGAAATCAAACCAAGCGGACGTTTAAAAATCGATCTAATTGGGGGATTTAAATTTAACTCGATTGAGGGCGAGTATTGTCAAATTGAAACAAGCAGCGGCAAAACGTATACCGGAACGATTTTAATGCATCAAACATCCGTTCATGTATATAAAAATGCCGAAAAAGCGGAACGAAACCAGGAAAATATCGAAGTACGAATTGATGAAAAAGTACATAATGCAGAAGATGTCCGCGACCTTGGGATCGAAGTCGGCGACTTTATTTCCTTTGACCCGCGGGTACAGATCACGCCAAGCGGCTTTATTAAATCACGCCATTTGGATGATAAAGCAAGTGTGGCCATCCTGCTGCAGCTTTTAAAACAGATTAAGATGGAGAATTTACGTTTGCCACATACAACGCATTTTTTGATTTCAAACAATGAAGAAATTGGCTATGGTGGCAACTCAAATATCCCTCTGGAAACGGTAGAATATTTAGCCGTCGACATGGGCGCCATTGGTGACGGCCAGGCAACCGATGAATACACGGTATCCATTTGCGTTAAAGATGCAAGCGGTCCATATCACTACGGACTGCGCAAAAGATTGGTTCAACTTGCACAAGCAAACCAAATTGAATACAAGCTCGATATTTATCCGTACTATGGCTCCGATGCCTCCGCTGCCATCCGCTCCGGCCATGATATTGTTCACGGATTAATTGGGCCTGGCATTGATGCTTCCCACGCCTTTGAACGCACCCACCAAATTTCGATTGAAAACACAGCAAAACTGCTGTACCACTATGTGCAAGCGGAAGTTATTCATTGAAAAATGGCAGTACTAAAGGTGCAGAGCTGTGTCTGCACCTTTGTTTTACTTCTGTTTTCTCCACGGTCTTTCTTTAAGCCAAAGAATCATAAAGCCGGTGGAAAACCAAAGGACGGCAAGCGCAATGACCAAGCCGAAGAAAGGAAAATTAAAAACAGCAATGGTAACAAACGCTCCGGCAAAATTCTTGAGCCATTCGGGCAGCTGCCGGTTTACCAACAATTTTTCGCCAATGATTCGACTTACTAGCGTAACACCGATCATAAAGAAAACAAACGGTACGATCGCCAAGAGAATCGCTAACGGAATCCCGAAAACCGTGATGAATAACAGGCCAATGATCCCTGAAAGGGCGATACTTGCAACCGCACCAACAAGAACGATTTTTCCCGCCTGTTCTTTGTATAACTCCAGTTTATTTGCACCCTTATTTTTAAGCAAAAATCCAACTAACACCGTAAGCAGGACAAGTCCTGAACTAACAATCAGCTGTACGGCCCAAGAGCTTAACATAAGTGCAAGACCCATCAGCAGATAATTTATACTTTGATTCGTAAACTTGAAAGCGAGAATATTTTCCCGTACATAGGAACCCGGTTCTTGTGTTACCGTTCCGTTAATCACGAGAACGATTCCATTGATCCTAGCCGTTTTGGAAATGTTCATATTGCCGTTTACCACTATTGCAGCGGTATCAACCTTGCCTTTTATGTCAATATTATGACCCAGAATAATTACGTTATCGACTTTTTCATTGACCGGGAGCGTAGATCTTTTTTCATTAAAAATATTTTTCTCCATCGCTAAAGCTGGCTTTGCCATCATCAATACGATTAGGAAAATCATTACAAATCCAATCCGTTGTTTCCACTTTGCCATTACAGTTCCTCCACCCCGGCTGTTTTCCCAACTGAATGAACGAGAAAGCGTAAGATGATCATTGCTAAGGCGACGACGACAAGCATAAAAGCAGTGATGGCTCCCAACATATACGGAACAGCTGAAAGCAGTGAAGAAAGAGCAAAAACTAATCCGCGTCCAATGCTAAAGAGTGTTTGAACAATGTAAATTCCAGCAGTCGCGAAAGGTCCGGATGCAGCCATGATTCCAAAACTTAAG
>JAKACS010000477.1 GCA_021821235.1 Bacillota bacterium | reverse complement strand
TTTTGCGATCGGATTTGCCCTCTATCAGCTCATTCTTCTAAACCTGTTTCAACAACCTGGAAAGAATTCGAGCTATGAATATAGCTTCTATGCTATTTTGATTGTTCTACTGCTTTTTTTGAAAAAATCTTTTCGCCAATGATTTAGAGGAGTTGAACCGTATGTGGAAAAATGTCGCAATTATTGTTGTTTTAGCAGGTTTGCTTGGATGGGGGATTTACACCAATCAAGCAAAGAAACAGGAAACGGAAAAAACAATTAGGCAATCGCAGCAAACGAGTGCTGCGGCAAACGTAAAAACGGGAATTGAAAAAGGAAATCTTGCACCTGATTTTAGTCTTGAGACGGCGGATGGAAAAACGGCTAAGCTATCTGATTATCGCGGAAAGAAAGTGATCTTAAATTTCTGGGCGTCATGGTGTCCGCCATGTAAGGCAGAAATGCCCCATATGGAGGCGTTTTATAAGGAATACCATACAAAAGGGGTGACAGTTTTAGCTGTCAACTTAACAACAAGTGAAAAAGATCCAAGCGATGTTAGCAAATTTATTGCCGATTATGGCTTAACGTTCCCGGTTCTGTTAGACAAAAAGGGGGAAGTGGGGAACCTTTACCAGACCCTCACCATCCCAACCAGCTACATTATTGATACAAATGGAGTCATTCGCGAAAAAATCGTTGGTCCGATGAACAAAGACACAATGATCCAACTAACCTCAAATATCAATTAATAAAAAAGCATGGCGCACTTTGCAGCTATGTTTTTTTTTTTGCTAAAGAAGTTAATTTTGATGGAAAACGTTCATGAAATGATCTTATTTTCCCCGGCCCATATAGCAATTTATTTTATATAGTTATAGTGTAAACCGAATGGGCAGGTGCACTTGAAATGAAAGTAAAATGGTATTTATTTTTATTAAGTATTGTAGCGATCTCCTTTTTCATTTACAGTTTTTTTGATTCTCCAAGGCAAGCTCCCACGAAAATCGCTGTGTTAATGATCGGGGATAGCCGATATGAAAAACTTTCGGGATTAAAAGCTGGGTTAACGGATTTAGGATATAAAGCAAAGGAATATCAGTTTATTGTCAAAAATGCCAAGGATGACCCGAAAAAATTAACAACCATAAGCAAACAATTGCTCGATTTACACCCCGATCTTATTGTTACCCTTGGCGGCATCGAAACAACGGAAATCAAAAAATGGCTGGACAAGGACAAGCTGAAAATACCCGTCGTTTTTGCAGGTGTTGCTTCCCCTCAGGAAATCGGACTGATCCAAAACTACAAAAAGCCTGGCGGCGAGTTTACCGGCATTAACAATGACCAGGTAAGTATTTCCGGGAAACGGCTGGAACTTTTGCACGATCTTGTACCTTCCATAAAGCGGGTACATATCCTCTATGATGCAAACATTGAAATTAGCAGGTTAAGCTTAAAAGCCACAGAATCTGCAGCTCAACAGTTAACGATCCCCATCAAAGAATGGAATGTCAGTGAAAAGGGATTTTTAAATCGGTTCCAAAAAGATCTTAAGCAAAACGACGCGCTTTTGTTGTTGCCTGGTTATAAAATTGAAATGCTAAATGGGAAGATTGTAAAGTTAACAAAGCAGTATAATCTTCCGGCGATGGGGATTTACGAACATGAGGCAAGGCATGGATACTTAGCCAGCTACGGAGCAAGTTTCAATGATCAAGGCTATCAGGCGGCCCGGTTTGTCAGCTTGATTATGAAAGGGAACGTGCCAAGCGATATTCCGGTTGAACTTCCGGATAGTTACCGCTTTATCGTTAACAAAATGACGGAAAATTCCTTAGGTTTGCCCTTAAATAAAGATTTACTCTACATCGCTGAATTTATTACGACAGACAAAAAAGCGGGGGTCGAACAACCATGAAAATGATAACCAAATGGCTTTACTCCCAGCCCATCCGTAATAAAGTGCTTGTATTTGGAATTTTGATGTCGTCATTGCCGCTGCTTCTATTAAGCTATTATTACTTTATCCATGCAAAAGGAGATTTGGAAAAGCGAATCAATGAAAAACAAAATCTCATTTTAAATAATTTATCGGCTGAAATCAAGTTGGAAATGGATCAGACGTTTCAGAATATGCAGATGTTTACGATCATGAACAAAACAGAGCAAAACAACAAAGGTTTTTATGAATTATTACAGCAAAGCGATTCGATTGAAGAGATTGTCATCACCAATTCCCAAGGACTTGTTGAAAAAAGAGTTTCCCGGTATAGCTTGAACTTGGCGAAAAAAGATGAAAGATGGTACACCGATGATATGTGGTATAGTTTCCAAACAAAGGAAAGAACATATGGCAGTGTCGAATTTAATCAGTTTGGACAGCCTGTGATGAAGCTTGCGATTCCTTTTTTTGAAAACGGCCAGCGGAAAGGACTTGGCGTTGTTATTCAGCTACAAAAAATCATCGGAAAAATTTCGTCGCTTCGCCAAGATCGGTCATCGTATCTTTATTTAATGGATAACCGCGGAAAAGTAATTGCCCATCAAGACTACAGCAAACTATGGCAAAAACATACGGATTTGATCGACAATTCGGTAATAGGCGTAAAAGAAAAAATCCAAGGTCTTGATTGGACACTTGTGATGGAACAGCCGAAATCATCTGCTTACGAACCGATTGATAGAATGATGCAAAACGGATTTACGGTCGTTGCAATTGCCACCTTAATGGTAAGTTTCATCAGCATTTACGCCGGGCTGTATTTTACAAAACCGATCATTCAGCTTGACAAGGCGATGCGAAAGCTGAAATTTGGCGAGAAATTCGAACCGTTGAAACTCGAGCAAACCGATGAATTGGGAATGCTTGTTCATTCTTTTAATAATATGAGCCAAGAGCTGCAGGAAAAATCGCTTCGGCTTAAGCAGGAAAAAGAGCGGCTCAATCTTGTTCTAAGTGGTATAGGGGCGGGGCTAGGACTTGTGAGAAGGGATTACAAGATCACATGGATGAATCCGCTTCTAAAAGAACTGCTCCATGAAAAGCAATTGCAGCTGCCTTGCTATACGCTCGTTGGTGCGTCCAATGCTCCATGTGAGGATTGTATGATCACGTGCCCGGGAATTGCCGGGAATGCGGATAAGCTAATCACGTTCGAAGAAACCGGTGGCGAGAAGCGAATTTATCGGCACCGTGTCTTTCCATTAAACCATAAAATCGAAGGAGAAGGTGAATACTTATTATTCATTGAAGATATTACCGAGCAAAAAGAGATGGAGGAGAAGATTGTCCAGACAGATAAATTGGCGGCACTTGGTTTAATGGCTTCAAGTTTTGCCCATGAAGTCAACAACCCGCTGACAACGATTAATGTCTATGCAGAGGATCTACTAGATAGGATGAGAAGTGATGATAAAAATCTCGGTCAAGACGAAATGATCTACTATATGAAGAAGATTAAAGATAATACAACGCGCTGCAAGAAAATCACCGGAAATTTGCTGAATTTTTCACGGAAAACAAGTTGGTCGCAGTCATCGATTAACCTGAAAGAAACGGTTCAAGATGCTGTCAGCCTTGTCGAACATACAATGAAGAAAAAGAATCTAACGCTAGAAGTGGAGGTCGATCCGTCTATCCCCGCATTTAGCGGTGATAGTTTAAAGCTGATGCAGGTGCTTGTGAACTTACTGAATAATGCGATCGACTCATTTAAAAAAGAAGGAACGATTACCATTAAAGCAGTCAAGGAAACTAGCAAACTTGTTCTATCTGTGCGAGATACTGGAGAAGGAAT
>JAKACS010000476.1 GCA_021821235.1 Bacillota bacterium | reverse complement strand
TGAAAACGACAAAAGGCACAATGGGTGTTCTATACTGGTTGTGCCTTGGAATGCTGCTATATATTGATATTTCTATAAGAAATGTAATACAATTTTTATCCAACCGAAAAAGGCGATCCATAACGGCACGCTCAGCGATGTTCCCCAAAACATTCCAACCAGGAAATTCCCTTGCTTTTCCATGAGAATCACTCCTCGTAAAAAGTGCAATATACAATAACTATTTCCTTTTTAGCTAGGTTGTAAACACCTAGTGTAAGCGCTTTCTTAGCTTGGATAAGTGTAGCATGTTTGAAAGATGAAATAGCAAGAAATTTGTCTGTGGGCAACCCAATTCTTTTTGACAAAAGCTGCACATTGCGAAAAAGCGCCTTCTGCAAGATACCGAATGGTCATTTCGGTGCTAATTATCATGTAGAATTTGTAAAAATAGATTTTCATGATTGCGCGAAAGGATATTAGAATTGGGGAGGAATATGATGATAAAATGGAAAGGAGTTGAATTGATACGAAATGAAAGCGGAGAGTGAATGTGATGGTATGGAAAATAAGGAGTTCGATCAATCAAAAGGTGGATCGATTTGGAATTACGATAGATAAGGTGATTCTTCCAAATGGGGAGGAAAGGATTTTTTCCTTTTTGGATTTTGCCAAAGGGGTTTGTGTACTACCCATAACGGAAAATAAAGAAATTATTTGTCTTAAACAATACCGGCATGCATTAAAAAGCTGGCAATGGGAGCTTCCTGCCGGTATGATTGATCATTCGGAAACTTCTCCGCTTGCGGTTGCTAAAAAAGAGCTCGAAGAAGAAACAGGCTATTTAGCCGAACATTGGCTTGAATTGGGCAGTTTTTTTCCATCTCCGGGCTCGACGACAGAGAAAATCTATTTGTTTGCGGCAGCGGGATTAAAAGCTTCACAGCAAAAATTAGAAAGCAGTGAGCAAATTGAGCTGCATACCATTTCAATGGAAGAGCTAAAGGAAATGATCGCAAAAGGTGAGTTCAAACACGGTGCAGGCTTAGCTGCCATCTTGCGATATAAGTTTTTGACGGATTAGGAAGCGGTTGTGAGAGAAGTGTTGCCAGCACTTCTCTTTTTATCATTGTTTCGGAATATGTTAAAAATGTGACGGTTAGCGCAATGGTGGAAAAAAGCAAGACGAAGGCGGAATTCCGCAGCATCATGGCGGAAAAATGGACTTAAAGGTGAAATTTCGTTTCGACTAGGATAGAGTATCACGATCTAAAGCCCTATAGTTCCAGTTGGGAGCGCGCTGTCAGCCCGTCTCTTCGATTCAGTTGAAAGAAGACAATAAAGCGCTTTGCAGCCTCATTTTTCCCAGGCGCTTTTTTCATTTGTTTTTTGTATTGTCGTAAAAGATAGGTTTCATGGTTTTCACTAAAGAGAAAATTAGCGCCAGAAGCGATCGTAAACTGAGGCAACGAGATTAACCGTGTAAAAATGATTAGATTTGGCTTAGCCGTTTGGCTGAAAGAAAGATCTGTAATTGTGATCAATTTGTCGGACTCATTTAATAGATCTTTTACTTCGAGCGTATTTGTTTCGCTTGAGACAGAAACTACTTTATATAACGAAGTATAAGAGGAGCCTAAAGATTCCAGAATTTCTTTTTCGATATCAGAAGCTCCATTATTTCTTTCCTTGTATCGTTCAACGACACTTTTATTCTGATCGATGACTTCGTTTAGGACAAAGTCATATAGAAATTCAGCCTCTGTGTTGCTTTCAAAAACGATCGTATTTCCCTCGAACATTCCAAGCAATTTTGCTGCTGTCATTAGTTCATTTTTATCAACTGTATGCAGAATCTTCTCATTAAGTTTTATTCCTGTTGATCGGTATTCCTTATATTGATTAATTTTATCCAATTTAACCAATCCCTTCGAAAATTGTGATGATAGATTTAGTTTAGCAGAAAATCATTTTTAGGAAGTAATCCATTGAAAGGAATTAAGAAAAACAGTAAACACCTTCCATAGTAAATTTTATTGGATTATAAGCGGGCAAAAATCAATTGGGGAGGTTAGTAAACACCCCGATTGCCTCCTATTAAAGGCTAATTCTATTATAAAGGTCAGCATGGTGGATCGCCACAATAAACTCCTTTTAATGTTAAATGGCTATTTCGAAAGACTAACAGGAAGAAATTGAAGTGATCGAATGGTGATATAGTTGAATTTCTCCAACTTAGTATTCTTACGTAACCTTTACATTGCTTAATGGTTTCTTTACACCGTTTTCATACTGAGTCAATAAAATCTCTTTATTGTTATTACTGAAAGAATTCTTTCAAATATTAGAAGGTTGTAAGAAATCATTCATTTTCAATAATAGGGGGTAAAGGATGCTGAGCGATTCGATTAAAGTAATTGGGTTTGATTTAGGGTATACCCTTGTTTACAACCAAGTTCGTGAAGATCGGTACATAGCTTTTCTCAATGATAAAGGGATTGCGCGAACAAAGCTTGAAGTGGAACAAGCCTTTCATTTAGCAGATAAAAAATTTATGAGTGACTTTCCGGGTGTTCTTGGTAAAGAGGATCGATACTTTTTTATCTGGTATTTAGGCCTTGTTAATTATTATTTAAACCTTTCATTTGATTTGATTGAGCAAAATCAATTGTTACAACAGCAACCATTAAATAAACCATTATGGGCTCCATTTCCTTGGACGAAAGAAGTATTACGTTCTCTAAAAGATGCTGGGTACCAACTGATTCTATTGTCCAATTGGGATCACAGTGCCCGTGGGTTGTTAGATACCCTTGGACTAACCACTTATTTCGATCATCTCATTATTTCTTCCGAGCATCGAATTGAAAAGCCAGATGAACGCATTTTCCGAAAACTATTAACCCTGGTTACTTGTGAACCCAATGAAGTGCTCTATATCGGCGATAATTACTATGATGATGTGGTTGGTTCAAGAAAGGCTGGAATTCAATCAGTTCTTCTAAATCGTTTTGGTCGGTTGGGAATAGAGGAGATTAACGATTGCAATGTGATCCAAAATACGAAGGAACTATTAACAGAGCTATTAAATTCTAGGAGTCAACTATCACATGCTATCACTGGAATCTGAAGCTATTCATTTTGAAACCGTTCGGAATCAGATCGATCGAAATTATGAAATGTTAACACCCTCGCAAAAAAAAGTTGCACTATGGTTGCGAGAGAATCTTCATCTCGCGGCAATGTATCCTGCACGGGAAGTGGGAGAAGAGACTGGTGTAAGTGAAGCGACGATTCATCGATTGATCGTTGCACTTGGTTATAAAAACTATGCGGAATTAAAAGAAGTTTTGCAGTCGGAACTTTTAAATGAAAGAACGCTTATTCGTTTTGATCAAACTCAACAAAAGATGAAAAATCTTATTGGTTTCCAAGAATCCGTTCAGATAGAGTTTGATAATCTTATGAAGACCTTTACTCAAGAAACTGAGCAAAGGATCCATCAAGCGGCTGATTTAATAGTAAAAGCTAAGCGTATCTATATCGCCGGGTGGCGTAGCAGTCTTGCAGTGACTGCGCCATTTAGCTACCAACTTAATTTGATATTGGGGAATGCCGTAAAACTGGAGAGTGTACAACTTACAGAGCAACTGGCATATTTCACAACTGAAGATGTCCTTTTTACTGTGGGCTTCCCTCGATATGACCAAACAGCATTGCGCACGGTTGAAACTGCCAAAGAGGCTGGTGCATCAATCATTGTAATGACGGATTCCCCCCTTTCTCCCTTCTGTTGCTGGGCG
>JAKACS010000475.1 GCA_021821235.1 Bacillota bacterium | reverse complement strand
GGCGAAGACAGAGGCGTAGTTGCCCTTATGCGTTCAGAATTTATGGATATAAATTCTGATTAGCTAAAATAGACCGACTATTTTAAAGCCGGCCCCTTTTTCCTGTTTGAACTTTAAACACTGACCAGTACAATGTCTTTTTCGCTTTTCTTATTATCCTCTAGTTCTCCTTTTGGACCAAAAAATTCATAGTGGATTCGATCTTCGGTTACGCCCAATTCTTTTAATGAACGGTTCATTGCTTTCATAAACGGAATCGGTCCGCAGAAGTAAAAGTCTGAATCATCAACTGAAACATTATCTTTTAACCAATCTTTTGTAATAAAGCCCTCATAATCAAATCTTTCCTTCTCCCGATCTTCTTCTGTCGGTGAATCGTAGAAAGTAAAAGTATTTATATTATCAAACTCCGAGAGCACCACAATTTCATCACTTAAGGCATGAACATTGCTGTTTTGAGTTGCGTGCACAAAGGTTACGTCCCGCTTAGGCTGTAGTTCAGCAACAGTTTTTAACATACTAACCATTGGGGTTAAGCCAACACCGCCACTTAACAGTACAACTGGCACTTCTTTTTCTGTGTCCAGGATAAATTCTCCTGCAGGAGCGCTTATTTTCAGAATATCTCCTTCCTTTACGTCATCATGCAAATAATTGGATACGACACCATCCGGATTAGGTGTTCCGGTCTCACGCTTTACACTAATGCGATAATAGTCTTTTCCAGGAGCATCTGACAAGCTGTATTGACGAATATGAGTGTATTCCCTCCCTGGAATTTCTAGTTTTACACTGATATACTGACCGGGACTGAAGCTTGCAATTTTTTTGTTATCCTCTGGTTTTAAATAAAAAGAAGTGATGACGTCACTTTCAACGACTTTTTGACCTACAACAAAATTGCGGAAACCTTCCCAGCCACCTTCCTGGTTCTCAGCTTGATCGTACATTTTTGCCTCCACACTGATAAATGAATCTGCAATCACATCATAAGCTTCTGCCCATGCATGCATAATTTCGTCGGTTGCGGCATCGCCCAACACATCTTTGATCGCAAGTAATAGATGTTTTCCGACGATCGGATAATGTTCAGGTTTAATACCAAGGCTTCTATGTTTATGAGCAATTTGCTCCACTACGGGAAGGATTGCTTCAAGATTGTCAATATGTGCGGCTGCAGCATAAACGGCACCGGCAAGTGCCTTTTGCTGCCTTCTTTGTTTTTGATTAGCGTGGTTAAAGATATTTAATAATTCAGGATGATTTCCAAACATCAGCTGATAAAAACGTGTTGTGATTTTTTCCCCATGCTGCTCTAATACAGGCACAGTTGATTTAATGATTTCAATCTTTTTTTGATCTAACAATTGATACACCCTCTCTAATTTACACTATAATCACGGTGATTATATGATTTAACTTGCTGTGAGAGCGTGATTTCTATCACATCCACGGGTATTAAAGCACTTCCAAAACAATATTTCACAAAATGTTCAATTTTGTGTACCTTTAGTGCATTAAAATAGTTTATTCATCCTAAGACAAATGGACTGAATTTTTCAGCCTCCTACATCTGTTTCCAATTCAAGCAGGCTCTTTCTTATTGTATCACTGCTGACATGAAGCTCTTTCGCAACAATGGTTTTGCCACCTTTCCCAAATTCTTTTGCGATCTCAGTCAGTGCGATTCGTCGTTTATCAGAAGCTGTTAACTTTTGGATGCCCTTGAAAAATACCCTATTTTGATTGAGGTTGCCCACTAGGTCGGTGCTGATCCATTTGCATCTGATCCGTTTGATTCCGTTTTGAATCATGGTCGGAAATTTTTTCTTCCATTATAGTATTCTTCGTGTCTTCGCGGACCGAATGATCATTGTTCTTATTCATATTGCTGCGATTTTCTTCACTTTCCTTATGTGTGGAAGATGCATTTCCTTTTCCACTATTTTGGTTTACTTCTCGTTTTTGCGAATTCATGTTGCTTTCAACAGAATGGGAATCATTTTGATCAGAACCTTCTGATTCCCCTTTTACTTCATAACTTGTTTTCGGAAAAATTTGTTTTACCGGAACATTATTTTTCACCATGTATTCGGTTACTCCATGTTTATCCATTTCGATTTGTTTGTCGCTAATTTCCACACCATGCTCTTTAGCGTGATTTTTCAATGTATACTCATTCATGGTGTATCCTGATTTCTTTGCTTTTTCCCATTGCTCTTTTGTTGTTGGATTGATGACGATATAGCCCGACATTTTTTTCGATTCTAACTCTTTAAGAATGCGTTTTTGAAGTTGCTTTTCATTTATTATCGGAGGATTGCTGTCACTTAGCTGAACAATGCTCACCATCACAATTGCTTCATTCTGGGCACTGTTCTTTTTTAAACTGCTTTCTCTTTTTACCACCTCTTGGATCACTGCGTAGAGATTCTTATTTTTTAGGTTCGTTGTGTTGATCAGATTTTCCCCTATCGAGTTCAACCCATTCACATCTCGCACAACGCCGTTTTTATCCACTTCCAATTGAATACTTGATTTTATATCAAGATTTACATAGGCTGCCGCAGATGTTTCAGCAATTTTTCCCGGAAGCATACTCAATAAAATGAGCATGATTAATGCGACTGCAGTCGTCCATTTTTTATTCCAAACATATTTAGGAAGGGATTTTTTCTTTTTCACTCTTGATATCGACTCAGGAATTTCATCAGGAATATCGATTTCAAGTGTTTCGCCCGGGATCGGCATTACTTCATCAGAAATAGCCAGTTGAAGAAATTGGCGATCTTCTGTGAAGACAATCATTTTCCTCTCAGTCTTATTGACCTTCGATACCAGCACCCTTCTCTTCATCCTCACCACTCTCTTCCTAAATCATTCATCTTTTATTCCGGCAAAATCTCTTAATGAAAAAAATTGCCTATCCGTTATAATAATAATTAATGCAATAAGGTATTTTCTCCCACCTTCCAGAACTTTGCGACTAACCTTCCTCTGTTTCATTACTGTTTTTACAGGTAATTTCTTTTTTTTCATTAAATAGGAAAGAAGTTCATCATCCTTTCCTACCATTTTTGCTATTTGAAGCAAATTTTCTCTTGTATCGCGATGTTTTGGTGAGGCATCAACAAGATCTTCCATCGATATATCAAATTCAAGCAGGCGTTTCTCGAATTCTTCCATCGTAGCTGCCAACTCCTGCTGTTCTTGTTTAAGCAGATGATCGTCCATTGCTTTGCTTTGTTCTATTTTACTTGTTTCCATTTCATCATCTTCGTCTTTATCACTCCGGAGCGGAAGGTGCTGATGCCTTTTTTCTTTGCGAAAATAATCAATTAGCCGTTGCTGAATTACTTTATAAGCAAACGTTAGAAATTGTGCTCCTTTATCTGGAATATACTTTTCCACTGCTTCATGAAAGGCGATAAGGGCTATGCTCAATTCGTCATCCTGATCCCAGCTTACCTTTCTCTTACAGATTTGCCCTGTTACTTTCTGTATGTAAGGGCGCTGTTCGCGAACCAACTCTTCGAGTGCCAATTGGTCGCCTTTCTGAGCTTTACCAACGAGTTTCAGGATTTTATCCTGCATAGGAATCACTCCATCAAATTGTTATCCGTAAAGAAATTCTTTTTTTGGTAGATGGATAAAAAAAATATTTCTCATAATACTTTTTATTATATCAATACCCCTAAGGGTATAATAGGTGGAAAAGTGAACATTCCATGATAAAAATGAAGAATTGAATGGAGCTAAAAATCTTCCTGGCAAAAAATTTAACGGACGTCCCCC
>JAKACS010000474.1 GCA_021821235.1 Bacillota bacterium | reverse complement strand
TATAGTTTAAAGGAGAAGTTACTCTAACCCCTCCTTTTTTTTAAAAAAACTAGTATATTCTCCATCCAGAAGTAAATGCAACAATTGCTGATGCGATAATCAAAGCATTTACTAACAAATTTGTTAGTTTTAATCCTTCAGCTTTTTGCTCTTTTTTCAATTTTTTCACCTTCTTTAAATGGATTTTGATATCTTCACCTTTTTATCCCTTTGCATTGGTACCATTAGTGCTTGGATAAAAAGGAAGATTCCGATGTTCATGATGATATCGCCGATGCTAATGACTTGAGTGCGGGGATAGGGCTTTGTCAGTGGGATGATATCACCCAAAAAGCCAAGTTTTGTTGATCCCGTTAAAGCCTGGTGCTTTGCATAGAGAGAGTCCTTCAAAGCATCAAAATAGCTTGGATCCAAGATGGATGCAGCTTGCTCGGACACGGGCATTCTTCCGCCGTTTAAAGCCATGACGAAAAAGTTTAGAAATACGCCAATCAATATCAAGGTAAAGCCAGTTTGTTTGCGATTGATAAACAAAAATAATAAACCGGCAACGTAAACAAGAATGTAAATAAACCCGCTGGCTTGTCCAAGAATTTTAAAATTATTTTGGAAAAGAAACATGAAAACTTCTATTCCGAGCAATACCGGGAATATCCAGCCCCATTTTAATTTTAAAGAGGATAGGCCTTTTAAATTACCTTTTCGAAAAAATCCGACAATCAGCGATAGAACGATGCCATCAAAAACCATTGAGAGTTACCACCTGTAGTTTAGTAGAATACTTAGGTATTATATTCCTATGATTGAATATTTTTCTTTCCTACCATCATTATTATAATAACTGAAATAGAATTCACATTTCAATAAATATATAGTCACGATTGCCAATCGAATACCGAAATTTGTTTGTAAAATGGGTCAAAACTTCAAAAAATATTCTTCAGCTTTTGAATCGAGTTCAGATTTATTCGTCTTCTGAAGGAACCAGCGTCTTAATTGAATTTGAACAGAAAAGGAATAAATGAGGAACGAAGCGGCACTTCATAATGGCCGCTTCGTCCCAATTTCATTGCCGAGGGAAGACAATTCCTAGTATTTACTTGTTAGGGAATGCAAGAACCTCTCCTCTGTTTTCCTTGGCTGCTTCAACCATTACTTTCAGTGCAGCGATGGTTTCTTCGATACCCCTTGTTTTTAGGCCGCAATCCGGATTGATCCAAAAATGTTTTGGATCGAGGACTTGGAGGGCGCGAGAAATATTTTTGTTCATTTCTTCAATTGTTGGAACCCGTGCACTATGAATGTCATAAACACCAAGCCCAATCCCTTTTTCATAGGTAGAATTTTCGAAAGCTTGGATGAGTTCTCCATGGCTTCTCGATGTTTCGATTGAAATGACATCAGCATCTAGAGCGTTAATGGCATCAATAATTTCCTCGAAATCGGAATAACACATATGAGTGTGAATTTGGGTTTCGTTTTTTACCGTTGAGACTGCCAACTTAAACGCGTGAACGGCTGCGTTTAAGTAGTTGTCCCATTTTTCTTTCTTTAATGGCAAGCCCTCGCGAAGCGCAGGTTCGTCTACTTGGATCATCCGGATGCCATTCTTTTCGAGGATTTCGATTTCTTCCCTTAATGCCAGCGCGATCTGGTTGGCTACAGTAAAACGGGAAATATCGTCGCGCACAAAAGACCAGTTCAAGATCGTAATCGGGCCTGTCAGCATTCCTTTTACAGGCTTGGCAGTTAACGATTGGGCATAAACCGATTCTTTCAGCGTCATCGGAGCCAGGAATGCTACATCTCCATAAATGAGCGGCGGTTTGACGCATCTTGATCCATATGACTGCACCCATCCTAACTTCGTGAATTGAAAACCGCCTAATTTCTCGCCAAAATATTCGACCATATCGGTGCGTTCAAATTCACCGTGCACCAACACATCAAGTCCCAATTCTTCTTGAATCTGAATCCACTTTTTGATTTCAGCTTTGATAAAATCTTCGTATTGTTCAGCAGCCAGCTCGCCTTTTCGCCATTGTAAGCGGTGCTTTCTTACTTCCTGTGTCTGCGGGAAGCTGCCAATGGTAGTTGTCGGCAGAATCGGTAGCTGAAATACGGCTTCTTGCAGCTTCCTGCGGATTTCAAACGGAGCTGCCCGTTCGGCCTTGATTGCCTCTAGATTTGCGCAGGCCTGCTGGACGTTTGTATTGTTCCGTTCAGGTGAGCCATTTAACGTCTCGATTGCCGTCTTACTGGCAGTGATTTCTTTTTCAATTGCTGCTTTTCCCTCTTTTAAACCTTTTGAAAGAGTGGCAATTTCCTGCAGCTTTTCCTCTGCAAAAGAAAGAGCATTTTTAAGAATTGGCGTAAGCTCCTCTTCATTTTTAACCGTTATAGGAACGTGCAACAGGCTTGAAGCTGGCTGGGCGATCAACTGTTCGCACTTTGCCGCTGCAGCGATTTTTTCAAGTAAGGTTATGCGCTCTTCCAGGTTTGCTCGCCAAACATTCCGCCCGTCAACCACACCTGCGGCAAGAATTTTATCCTGAGGGAAGCCGAATTTCGTTAAAGCTTTCAGATTTTGACCACCATCATGGACAAAATCCAAGCCGATTCCTTGAACTGGGAGACTTACAATTTCTTCAAAATAATCAATATGGTCAAAATACGTCTGCAAAATAATTTTTACGTTCGGAGCGGCTTGGGACAGCGTTTCATACGTTTCCTTCAACAAATGTATCTCTTCGATAGAAACGGAAGTGCACAAAATAGGCTCGTCGATTTGCACCCACTTCACTCCGGCCTCTTCTAATTCGCTGAGGATTTGGGCATAGAGCGGGGTAAAAAGTTTTACCATATCCTTAAATTCTTTTTCATCGTATCCTTTGGACAGTTTTACGAAGGTGATCGGACCAAGAATGACTGGCTTACCGCTGATCCCAAGTTTCTGTTCTGCTTCTTGGAAATGTGCAAGCGGACGATTTTCAACCAGTTCTGGGTTCCGCTGATTTAATTCCGGGACGATGTAATGGTAATTGGTGTTAAACCATTTGGTCATTTCAGATGCGACCGCCCAATGGTTACCTCGGGCGATAGCGAAATAGGTTTCGAGCGGCACTTTGCCCCCATTGTATTCAAATCGTTCCGGTACAAGTCCGAACATCATGGCGGTATCAAGCACATGATCATACATGCTCCAATCACCGACAGGGATCAGATCAATCCCTTGATCCTGCTGCTTTTTAAGGTGTTCGAGCCGAAACTCTTCCATTTGCTTTAAAAAGGCTTCTGTTTCTGTCTTGCCCGCCCAGAACTGTTCAAGCGCTTTTTTCCATTCGCGATGCTCGCCAATCCGCGGATAGCCTAAGTTTGAACTTATTACGTTTTTCAATGTAAGAACACTCCTTTTTGTGGGAAAATCGTTTTTTTAAAACGAAAAAATCTCTCTTTTCCACGAAAAGAGAGATTCATGCGCATAGTTAAATAAAGTTGAGAGAGTAAATTTTCTCAACTCTGCGTATTTCACCTCCTCTATATACCCGTAGAGTAAAAGTGCATACAACAGGCAGGTCTCCTGGCTCTGGTTCATCGCTTCTTATCCCTTCCCATTTCCAGTGGAAACAGTGGCTTTATGATAAGTCGCTTCCCAATACAGTGGCGGGACCGCGCCGGCATCTCACCGGACTTCCCTTTTAACTGAACAGCAAATCTGCTCAGCACCTGATGCAAACAGACGGACGGTTCTCTTGTTCTTTTTGGTGAAAAACAGAGAACAGTTCCAAGTTTTATTAATT
>JAKACS010000473.1 GCA_021821235.1 Bacillota bacterium | reverse complement strand
AATCAATGCGGAATTGGGTTCCGTTATTTATCAAACAAAGGTGAAATTGTCATCATTTTTTGGGATCAATTGGATAAAGTGGCGGAACAGCTTGTGACGATTTACGAGACGCTCAAAAAAGCATTAAATGTCTCTTGTTCGATTGCTCTTGGAAAACCTGTTCAATCAAGTGCGAAATTGCAAGCGTCGTATCTCTATGCGAAACAACTGTTGGTTCACCAAAATGTCCTTGAAGAAAGGAATGTCAGGGTGTACCTTCAGGAAAGCACCCAGGAAACGCCGCTAAAAAGTCTGATGGCGTATTCTTCCACTATTGAGCTGGCTGTCCAGACAGGGGAGCTGCGCGCATTCGAAGAGTTGATTCAGCAAATTGCAGCCGATTATACCCAAAATCATTATTTATCTTATGAACAACTGCTCCATTTTGAAAATGAATATTTGCTCATTAGCAATAGATGGTACAAAAAATATCAGATTCCGATAAAAATAGCTGACCAGTACGAAAAACGGGTGGATTTGTTTTTTGACGAAAATGGTACTTTTCAGTTAGAGGATTTCAAGCAGCGAAAATTGCGCGAGATTGCTGTTTTTTTGAAAAAAGTAAAGCGGATAGCGGCGAAAAAAACGAATAATGTCATTTATGAAATTGAAAAGTATTTGCAGGCCAATTATGATCGCGATGTTAAATTGCAAGAATTATCCGATCAGTTTTACATTAGCAGGGAATACATTTCGCGTAAATTTAAGCAGGAATTTGATGTGAATATTTCAGATTATCTTGTGAACATCCGGATGGAAAAGGCGAAATCGCTGTTAAAAAACAGCCAGTTAAAAATCTATGAAATTGCTGGTATGATCGGCTACCAGGATGATAAATATTTTCGCAAAGTATTCAAGAAGATCATCGGCGTTACGCCAAATGAGTACCGGGACAAGCATTCATTGCCATAAAGGGGGGCGGCCATTCCGTTTCGTATTCTCCCTTGAATTGCCTATTTTTGTTTGTTCTCCAGGAAGGTGCGGACACGGCGGTATCCATTTTTCACCCTCCCAGTTCAATATTTTCCACCATGAGTGTCAATGTAAGCCGTTTCATTAATTTTTTCATTCTCTAAAATAAAAGGTAGTGGCAGTAAAAGTTGTTGTTGAGAGTGTTTTCCCAGCTTGAAAGGCGAACAAACTGTGACAGCGGCGGAATAAATTGTGAAAGTCGCGGAATTGGTGCCGGAACTGGCGGAATCAGTCGGAAAAGTCGCGGAATTGGTGGCAAAACTGGCGGAATCAGCGGAAAAGTGTAGTGAATTTGTAGAATGAGTAGAAAATCACAGGCGATTTTTAAAAAGAGGTGTTCAAATGAACAAAAAATGGTGGAAAGAGAGCGTCGCATACCAAGTGTATCCGCGAAGCTTCATGGATAGCAATGGCGACGGAATTGGTGATCTAAAAGGGGTCACATCCAAACTTGATTACTTAAAAGAACTCGGGATTGATGTCATTTGGCTTTCGCCGATGTACAAATCGCCGAATGACGATAATGGTTATGATATTTCCGATTATCAGGATATTATGGATGAGTTTGGAACGATGGATGATTTTAACGAGTTGCTCGAAGGTGTCCATCAACGCGGGATGAGATTGATTTTGGATTTGGTTATCAACCATACAAGCGATGAACACCCGTGGTTTATTGAATCCCGTTCCTCAAAGGACAATCCAAAGCGGGATTGGTATATTTGGCGCGACGGCAAAAATGGCAAGGAGCCAAATAACTGGGAATCAATTTTCAGCGGACCTGCATGGAAATATGACGAAGAGACCGACCAATACTTTATGCATATTTTCTCCGAGCGGCAGCCGGATTTAAATTGGGAAAACCCCGAAGTCCGTAACGCCTTGTATGATATGGTAAACTGGTGGCTCGAGAAAGGAATTGACGGCTTCCGGGTGGATGCCATCTCCCATATTAAAAAAGAACCGGGTTTCCCGGATATGCCGAACCCGAAAAACTTGGACTATGTTCCATGCTTCCCGAAAATGATGAACGTTGAGGGAATTGATGAATTTTTAAGCGAATTTACGGAGAAAACGATTAAAAATTATGACGTCATGACGGTAGGGGAGGCAAATGGTGTTGGGCTTGATGATGCCGATCGCTGGGTAGGCGAAGAAAACGGCTATTTTAATATGATTTTTCAATTTGAATTTTTGAATTTGTGGGATAAAGCTGCCGATGGTTCGGTTGACGTCCGTGCCTTGAAAAAGAATTTGAGCAAATGGCAGACAGGATTGGAAGGCAGAGGCTGGAATGCTTTGTTCATTGAAAACCATGACCAGCCGCGCCGAGTCTCAAGCTGGGGTGATGATCAGAACTATTGGAAAGAAAGTGCCAAAATGCTTGGCGCGATGTATTTTTTCATGAAAGGAACCCCGTTTATTTACCAGGGACAGGAAATCGGCATGACCAATGTTCAGTTCCCTTCAATTGAAGATTACAATGATGTCGGCATGGTTAACTTTTACAAGGTGGAATCGGCAAA
This sequence comes from Bacillota bacterium, assembly GCA_021821235.1. Next base: position 1,263 of record JAKACS010000473.1, on the reverse strand, counting down.
AGGCCGTCCACATGAAGAAATCATGCAGGTCGTTTGGGAGAAAGGACGGGATAATTCCCGCACGCCCATGCAGTGGGATGCAACCAATATGGGCGGATTCACAACCGCTGACAAAACGTGGCTAAAAATAAATCCAAATTATCCACAGATTAACGTTGCCCAGCAATTGCAGGATTCCGATTCGATCTACCATTTTTATAAAAAAATGATCCAGCTACGGAAGGAAAATCCGCTATTCGTCTATGGAACATATGAATTGCTGCTTCCAAACCATCCAAGATTATTTGTTTATATCCGTAAATATAGTAGCAAAAAAGCCATTGTGATCAACAATTTCAGTAAAAAACCAGCCCGCTTTAAAGTTCCATCAAGCATTGCCTATGCAAAATCAGAACTGGTATTAAATAACTATCCAGTGACTGAGCAAAAACTGCGGAAGGAATTTACGCTGAAACCGTATGAGACGAGAGTATATTTAGTGAAATAAAACTTTGGGGGGCGATCGTACCTCCTCTTTTTTTTGCAAATGGAAATCAAGTACGGTATAAATTTGAAATACGGATATATGGAGATTTTTCACGGATAAACAGGAAATTTCCGCGGATAAATAGAGAAAATCGGCGGATAAGTAGAAAAGTTTCGCGGATAAACAAGGAAATCGCGGGATACAGGGTTGGAATCGAAAAAATGAGTTAAAACAAGTACGGTATAAATTGGAAATACGGATAAATGGAGATTTTCCGCGGATAAATGAAAGAAAATTCCCCTTGAATCGCGAGACAAAAGGCAATCCGCAAGAAATGGTATGAAAGGCAGGTGTTCCGCCATTGTTCGTGCTATAATAATCAGATAGAGAGTCTACACATCCTCTGAACTTATCAATCTATCAATCTTTTGAAAAGGAGATGGTGATGGTGGGTTTGATGAAAAAAGGGATAACGGTTCTTCATTTTGATGACACATATCATGAGCAACAAAGGCTGCTCAAGTACCCGCATGAGGAAATTGACTTAGAAAAACTGCAGCACGTCAATCTTTACTGCGAACTGGATTCACTTGAAATTTTAGAAAAAACGCTGTTGGCAAGAAGACAAAAGGGCTTTACGTTCATTGGCAGCGGAAACTATCATTATATTAGTTTTTTATTGATGAAAGAAATCACAAAACCTTTCACACTTGTATTGTTTGATAACCACCCCGATCTTGGAACCGACGCAGAACGGGAACAAAACCTGCTTTCCTGCGGCACATGGGTATCTTTTG
>JAKACS010000472.1 GCA_021821235.1 Bacillota bacterium | reverse complement strand
TTGTCATTTTTCATTTCTCGTTTTTACTTCTCTATATTTTCTTTCTTCTGATATAGGTCATGACGCTGACTGTAAAACCCTAGTAGATATTTACCCGTCAGAGGTTTATTATTAAAATCTACATAATCAATTTTGGAAGCTACCTCATCAATAAGGCTGGATAAATACCGAGCTTTTGTACCTAGTCTTGCTTGATATGGCTGCAGACTTTCCTGAATCGTTTTCCATGTTCTTGCGGGACTTTTTGAAAAAGAATTCATATATCGGATTGCATTGCTTGAACGGTTTTCTTCAGACCCTAATGCTCTTCTTTCCAATACATCAGCAATCGCTAATAACCGGCCAAACAAATAATCACGTTCATTATTTTCTGTGTCCAATGCCACACTGTAACCCTCCTTTTTATTGACTAATGCACAAGTAATACTTAACGTTTTTTCCCATTCCCATCTTTCCATCGCCACAGGATTTGAAGCACGATAAATTGCGCTCCTAACAATGTCTAAAGGGATTTTTTTATCATCAATAATGCAAGGAAGCATCCGTTCCATTAACCCTTTGACTATTTTTTCATTCGCTTTTGGACCATAGGCTGCAAAAGCGATATCTTTAGTTGCCGTCGCACCAAAAAACTGTACGTGTTCTCCGTTTTCATCTTTGCGGTAGCGATGGATCCAGGCACAAGTAGAATGCCAGTTTTTTAGCCGATCTAAATAAAGTTCTTTATGCAAATTACGATAATATAGTACAGCCAAACGGCCTGTTGTGGCTGAATCAAGAATTAAAACATTAACCTCTGATTTAATAGATAAATTATTTTTGTACCCATCCAGCGCTTTAGCAATTTCCCCTGCAAATTCCTGATTTGTATGAGATATCCTTTCTTTTTCTATTTGTACAGGATCAATAGAAAAAGTATCTTCAGTAACATCGGGAATATTTAGGTCATCATTTCCCCATACAAGAAATACCCGCTGATCAATCATTTTCCCTTGACGATTAATCAACCATTTCAACGCATTATGTGCTTTTTGAGACACCTCATAACTTATGCTTGCCACTTCATTGCTTTTATTAAAGCGCCCCCTAAACGTAAAACCGCTTGTATCATTGGCTGAGATGAGCTTTGCTTTGTCAGCAGCATTACGTATTTTATTGGCGTGTTTATCCGTGCTGGGCATAAAATTTCCTGTTACATAGCAAAGATCTTTATCACCTAATAAATCTTGATAAAAACGAATGAAAGAATTATACATTTCTTGATCTTTCCAAACATCTGTTATAAGTTTTTTAGAAGAATAAACATTAAATCGTATAAAAGCACTTTCTTGCCCACCAGTAACAACTGAAAAAATTGCTGGCTTTTCCCCGTAACTGGATTCATGCTTTTTATCCCATGTTTCAATTAAAAGGCCACTGCCATCGAGGAATAAGATCTTCGAGTCAACCAAATCTTTAATTAAAGTTCTCTTAGATAAATAGTTATAGATACTTTTCACTTTTGATACTGCATATGGCGATTCTGCCCACTCTTTTAATTGTGCAATATAGTATGTAAAGGGTTCCTCTTTTTTTATTTTGCCACCATATGCAACAAAATCGCCTGCCACATAACTTAACTTATCATGAAGCGGGTAAGGGGCAATTTTGGATCCGGCACGATTTGAGGATTCTTCCGTACATGGAATTAATGTGTTCATTTCATTTTTATCTAGTACTCTTGCAGAATGGAAAGTGCCATCTTCTGTAATATCTACCTCAATATGTGCATTTTGTGTTGTATGGGAAATTGGCAAAAGTGTAAATTCTCGGTCATTCGATTTCTTTTCTACTACTCCAACTTGGTCTAAATTTGATTCGTACGTTTCATATAAGTTCAATAGCCAGCTCATTGATTCCCTCCCTCCTTTAATTGACTTAAAAGCTCATCCGCTGACTGGATATTTGTAAAATTCTTTGGAAGCATTTCTGTAACTTTTCTTATTTGAGTGCATTGGTCAGGACGCGGAAACTTTATAATCCCCTTTTTCATCACCGGATTCCACAGGCGAACTTCCATTTCATTTCGCCCAGTTTCATCAGGATAGTTAACACCATGTATCATCGTTCCAAAATGGATTTCACCCTGATCATAAAAACCTTCACCCTCACCAAAAACGCAAGGTTCCACATAGGCTTGACATTCCCTTGTTCCTAAGAAAATATCTCTTCGCCCTCCGGCACGGAGAGATCGCTTAAGGATGTTATGATGTTTATTCTCATTTCGGTCAAATGACATGTCTGGTCGATGAGGGTTAAATATAAAATGAGCACGTACTTGATAACGAACATCTTTAAGGTAAGTATAGTTGGCAAGAGTATTTCCTCCCCCATATTCAATGGGTCGAATGCCTTTAGATTCCATCTGGATCGGATTCATTACCCTAATTTCATCTACTACCATAAGTAACGTGGGTTTCCAATAGATTGATTCGACGATTCCCTTGAGCGCCTGATAAGTCGGGATTTGATAGGAAAGTTTTTCTCCACCCATCTTAGTTAAAGGATCTGTAAATAAGGCATATTTTCCATAGACTTCAAATTCAATTTCATTCCTCATAAATTCACCTCCTAAAATTCAAAATATTATTTATAATTAAACGATACATCTCTTTTAAAAATTTGTAAATAATATAATATATGAACTTTTTGTAAACTTTCTTTAACATGGTATAATTAGTTGTCGCTATTTTTAGTGTGGATTGAAATATATAGTATATTATTTGAAAACCTATCTTAATTTAAAGATAGGTTTTTCAATATATATTCAAGTTAAACTGAGTATCGCTGTCCAGATTAAGACCAAATTCACTGTCATAAGTTCCTTCTTTTAAAGCAAAAATTTTCCCATCCAGATAACTCACTAATCCATCATTTTTAGATAATTGGTCAAGTTCATATTTAAAAAGATTGATTGTATACTGCTGGGCTTTTCGCAGTAATCGAGTAAGGTCATCAATGGAACTATCACTGTTTAGATTTGTAATGATTTCTTTTCCATCTTCAAAAGGTACAATCACCGATGTTGTCAAATCTTCAATCACGTGAAAGTTTTCTGCTGCTGTTTTATAGCTGTTGGCAATAAATAAAGGAGGAACCTCACCATTTCTCGCCTTGTAAGCACAAAAAAATCCATTTTTATTTTTCTTAGCTACCAATAGTTCGGTCATAGTTTTATTCAAACGAGGAATAAAATAATTTAAATCGGATGAAAACTTAGTGTAAAACTCTTTGAAATACCTTTCCATTGCCTGTTTTGATAAAATATGTCCGCCATGGCTTGATGCATCTTGTTTTAGGTCGACTAAAATTCTTTTTGAAACCTGTTTCCCAACTTTAATTTCTTTTAAGTACTTTAAGTTTTCTTCTTCATGATCAATAACATAAACATTTTGCATATCTTTTTCACCGTGCCGATTGCATCGTCCAGCAGCTTGGGCAATAGAATCTAAACCTGCTAATGAACGAATGACACATTCAAAACTTACATCCACTCCAGCTTCGATCAGTTGAGTACTGATACAAATAATTTTATTCTTAGCTAGAAGATGATGTCTGATTTCATTCAATATATTATTTCGATGCACTGCACACATAGACGTGCTGAGATGATAAATAGGCACCTCGATATTTCTTTCTTGTAAAAGAATGTATAAGTTTTTAACGACTGTTTTCGTATTTAAAATCACTAATACACTCTGTACATCTTTCATTTTTACTTCAATAAAATCTGCTAGTTTCTCATTATTAAAGGTTTGATTTGTTGC
>JAKACS010000471.1 GCA_021821235.1 Bacillota bacterium | reverse complement strand
CGCCGGCATTATTGCGATCGGGATTCCTGTCCTCTGGTCGGTTGTGTTCATTGAACCAGGCAGAGCAATGAACATTGTGTTAATGAGTTCGTTAAAATCTGCTGGCGATGTCCGCTTCCCGGTTATAATCGGGATGATTTCAATGTGGGGGATTGCGGTTGTTCTTAGCTATCTTCTGGGAGTTCACTTTGGCTTAGGGTTGCTCGGCATTTGGCTTGCCCAAGGTGCCGATGAGTGGTTCCGCGGCATTTTCGCCATCAAGCGCTGGCTCAGCAGTCCATGGGAGCGGGGCAAGAAACGAAAACCAGTACCACAGGTGCATGAAAATGTAAGCAGCTAAAGGATTTTACTTTCAAGCCATTTGTTTTCTATAATTGTAAAAAAGGAAGGGAAGTAGCTGAAATTGAATTTATCGAAAAAAGGGTTATTAACTTTGGAAGAATTTTTCGAGTTGCGCACATCAACAGAAAAAATACTAGAATATATTGATGGTGCTGTGTTCATGTCCCCCTCTCCTTCAACAAGGCATCAAAGGATTTCCAGCAGATTACATGCACAGTTATTCAACCACCTAAAAAATAGTAAATGTGAGGTATTTCCTGCACCTTATGATATCGAACTACAATGTAAACAGATGACTGGAACGAAAATTGTAGTACCTGACCTTTCCGTTATATGTGAAAAAAGTGGAATAAAAGAAAATAAATTCGTCGGCGTTCCAGAACTGATTATCGAAATCATCAGTCCCTCTAATCAGGCTCATGATCTTGTTCTCAAATTAAATCTTTATATGCAGTATGGAGTAAAAGAATATTGGATCGTAAATCCTCTATTGTCAACTGTTCAACTTTATACATTGAATGATTTTGGCCAATACCAGCAGGCAGATGTACTAAAGGAAAAGGGAATCGCCCGTTCAGTGATACTAGAAGGATTTGCTGTAGATATAACAGAATTGTTTTTATAATAAAAGGTATTCACTTACTTCGGAATACCTTTTTTCTCGTTTATGAATGATTCCATCTGATCGGCTGGCAATGGTTTGCTGTAGTAATATCCTTGCACTATTTCACAGCCGTTTTCCTTTAAGAATCGGATTTGACGCTCGGTTTCAACCCCTTCGGCAACAACTGCAAAATTCAAATGGTGCCCCATGTCAATGATCGTTTTGACCATCGCCCCTTGACTTTCATGCTGGTCAATATCATCAACAAACGACTTATCAACTTTAATTTTATGAATCGGCAGGTGTTTCAAATAACTTAAAGACGAATAGCCTGTGCCAAAATCATCAATGGATAGGCGGATGCCAAGATTCTTTAATTCATTTAAGATCAAAGTCGATTCTTCGAAATTTTGCATGATGCTTTCCGTTATCTCTAAATCTAAGTTACCAGGATAAAAGCCAACTTCATCCAGTATTTCAACAACTGATTGAACAAAATGTTCATCTTGAAATTGGCGAGCGGATATATTGACAGCAATTGAAAAGCCATCGAGTCCGGAATTTCTCCACTTTTCAGCCTGCTCGCAAGCCGCTCGCAATACCCATTTGCCGATTGGCACAATTAATCCTGATTCTTCCGCTAAGGGGATAAATTCGTTTGGCGGAATTAAGCCATGCTTTGGATGCTGCCAGCGAATCAATGCCTCCATACCAACTAACTTGCCTGTTGCCAAATCCATTTGCGGCTGATAATAAAGCAGTAACTCATTCTTTTCCAAGGCCCTTCTCAAACCATTTTCCATTTCGATCTTCCGCTTTGAAATTCGATCAAGTTTTTTAGAGTAAAACTGAAAATTGTTTTTTCCTTTTTCCTTCGCAAAGTACATCGCCACATCTGCATTTTTCAACAGTGTTGCTTTGTCATTGCCATCATGCGGATACATGCTGATCCCAATACTTGGCGTCACAAAATATTCTTGGTCGTTTACCACAATCGGTGTTGAAAATTCAGCTAAAATCCGCTGAGCCACCCAAGTTACGTTTGGCTTTTCGGCATTTTCCAGTAAAATAATAAATTCATCTCCGCCATGGCGCGAGATGGTTCCATCACCGCCAACTGCATTTTTGAGAAGATTTGCTGTTTTTTGCAAGACAAGATCGCCAATGAAATGTCCTTGTATATCATTTATCATTTTAAAGCGATCAAGGTCTAAAAATAAGATCGCCAATGATTGTTTGCCTTTTTCATTTAGCACTTCGTCAAAATAGTGCTGAAATTTATTGCGGTTTGGCAAGCCTGTTAATGTATCATAGTAGGCCAGTTGTTTAATTGTTTTTTCCGCTTCCTTCCGCTCGCTTATATCGCGAACAATAATTTGCCTTGCGGCTCTGCCCGCATAGAAAATTCCCATTGTCGACATTTCAACATCGATGAAGGAACCATCCATTTTTTTTATTTGTAATTCAAAATGAGTCCGCTTCACTGTGCCAAGATCAACTGCCTTTTCTTGTGCCTGCACTTCTGCCAAAATTCCCTTCGGACCAAACTGCCATAAGGATTGGCCAATGAGCTCGCTTGGACACGTTGCACCAAGCAACTGGCATCCAGCCTTATTGATGTAGTCTATTTTCTCATTGCTGACAACCGCAATAATATCTGGGGACATTTCGACCAAGCTGCGATAGAGATTTTCGCTTTCTTTCCGATCGGTTATGTCAAATAAGACACTATTAAAATCGATTAATTGGCCACGTTCATTGGTAATCGGAATACCTCGGTCTTGAATCCAGCGAATCTCTCCATCCGGGCGGATAATGCGGTAAGTACTCGTCACTGCCTGAACGGATAGCAGCTTCTCCTCTCTTTCTTTTAAAACATGACGATCCTCAGGCACAATGACTTTCTTCCAAAGATCCCGATCTTGATAAAAATCATCCAGGCTGTAGCCATACAGCTTTTCAATCCCGGATGAGATGAAAAGCTTGTCATTTTTTACGTCATGGGACCAAATTGCTACGTCGAGAGCATCAAAGATACTTTCCAGTTTTTGCTCATTTTTTTCCTTCGCTTTCGAAGTCTTTTGTAGACCTCTTATGAAAAAATAAAAGATGACAATTGTGATCAACATGACTACGATGGAGAGATGGGCAAATATCTCAAAGGATTCAGGAAGAAATGATTCAAACTCATCTGTTATTTCTACTAAAATTAGGAAAATGAAAAGCAGAATCCATTTAAACCTATTTTTTTCATTCCAAAAATATTTCATCTATGCACTTCCTATATCAGTAACAATCACTCCTTTAAACATAGCAAAAATAATATGGTCAAACAATGCACTTTCACCAAATTGCCATGTGTTAATTTTTTCATATCCGTGCGTGAACAACAATACGCTTTGATTTTAAAAAACAGGAGAAGACGAGAGAAAAACATTCTTTATAATGGGATAAAGCATCTCTATCAATAACTATTAAATAAGGCTGACGCATGATAATATGTATATATAGTAAGTTGGAGGTGACCTAAATGAAATGGGAAGATGTATGCCAAGCGTTCCCTGACCAATGGGTATTGATTGAGGCAATCCAAGCTTATACGAATGAAGAAAGTGAACGTATATTAGAAGAAGTAGCTCCTTTGAAAAAATTTTCTAATTCTCCAGAAGCAATGAGGGCCTATCGAGAACTTCATTGTGAAAATCCTTACCGGGAGCTATACGTTCTTCATACCAGTCGAAAAAATCCTAATATCATTGAGAAAAAGTGGGTAGGTGTGAGGCGGGTGTGAAGAAATTATTCATAGAAGATGGGTTACTACTAACAGATATAGAAGTAACTTATAGAGGTAGATTATTGCGGTTAAATCG
>JAKACS010000470.1 GCA_021821235.1 Bacillota bacterium | reverse complement strand
AATTAATGCGGCGCTGCAGAGTGATAAAGAAAACACATGATTTTAAACCATTCGTAAATCAGGAAGAGGGGGATAAATTGGATGAAGAATGACCATGAGGATAGTGAAATCCTTAGAAGGAATCTGGAGTACCGAAAAAGGCTAAACACAACTTCCAGAAGGGCGATTCCCTCCCTTATTCCTTTAGTTGACAAAATCACCAAAGAATTAGAAACCATTATTCGAAAAAATCCAGTTAAAACAATTTTTATTTGCCCCGCCCTTGTCGATTGGAATATCCCGCTATTTCAGCGCCCCCAGCATTTGGCTATCAATCTTGCAAAACAAGGTTGTTTATACTTTTATGGTACCACGAACTACTATGATGATATAAAAACAGTTGAAGAAACCGCACCAAATTGCTATGTGGTCAATTTAAGCAATCGAAATATAGAGAATGCTGTGTTAAGTTTTTTCATGACCCAAAACATCCAAGTATTTATTCATCTTTATTCAGGAGATGTAGTAAGAGATTATACTTTTGTGGATTCCTGTCTGAAAAAGGGGTTTACCATTTTTTACGACTATGTTGATGAACTTTCTCCTGATATTACAGGAATTCAGATCCAGCGGTCCATATGGGAAAGGCATAATAAAATCCTTGGTAATACTTCCTGTTTTGTCGCAGCAACTGCTGAGGTTTTATTTGAGGAGGTTCTCTCAAAGCGTCCCCCTATTCATTGCAAGCAAATTACAAACGGCGCTGACTTTTTTCATTTTAATCGCCCATTCCGTCCTGAATCCCCTCCAAAAGCTTTGGAGGAAATTGTTACGAAGCAACAGCCAATCATCGGTTACTTTGGTGCATTAGCAAAATGGTTGGACTATCCACTGATTGAACGGATTGCCCGCGATAAAGATTACCAAATTGTATTAATTGGACTTACATATGATAACAGTTTTAATGAAACAAACCTGTATACCTTGGAAAATGTCCATTACCTGAATGTAATCCCATATCAAGAGCTTCCGCTTTATGCTCAGTGGTTCGATGTTTCCATTATTCCTTTTTTGATCAATTCGATTACTGAAGCTACCTCACCTGTCAAGCTTTTCGAATATATGGCAGTAGGTGCCCCGATTGTTTCAACAAATCTTCCTGAAAGCAAGAAATATTCTCCTATATTAATTAGTCATACTCATGAAGAATTTTTACAACGGATTGAGGATGGATTATTGCTAAAGAAAAATGATCATTATTTAAAATCGCTTCGCTCGGAAGCACTTAAAAATACATGGGAGGCAAAAGCGAAAGAAATTATGGATCTTCTTAGAATCAGCCCTCCTTTATGACCGGCTGGAATAGGTCTGGTCTATTTTTGCTGGAGCCATTTTAATGGCTTCAGGCCGTGTTCCAAATATAACCAGAAATTTCACTTGTTTACACACTTATTCTTTCCGCCTCCTCAATGGTAGCTTGAAATCAGCAAGAAATGCACGAATGTGTTTCTAGTGATTGGGCTTAGCGTCAAACGAGATACTCTCAATATCCGAACAGGAGAGAATTGTTGCCATTGCTGGCAATTTAGGCGAAATAACCTCAGGTTGAAGAATAACCACACACCCTGTACATCTATCAAAACACTCTATGTTTCCGATTATCTCATCTCCGCTTTTGGTACGGAAGCGAAACACTTTATTTTTATCCTTCGCAAGCTTGCAAAGGATAAAACATATACAGCTGTCCTTTGTACCGTGAGAACAATCTCCTTCATGATCACACAAATCTTTTTTATGGTTGATAAAACCTAGATCGACAGCTTTGTCCATAGTGACACCACTTTCTTTCATTGGTTAAGTCACCATTATTTTATTCACACTCCATTAATCGGTCTGGTTAAATGTATTACCTTCGTTTATTATCTTTATATTTTTAGAACCGTAAGACTTTTTCCTAAGTCAGGTTTTGGTACCCTAAGTACCTTTATACAAATAGAGATTTTTTACATAGTATAAGATTTTCTTCAAGCTACCGAGAAGGAGTTTGATCGGTCATTCGATTCGTCATATTCAGAGGGAGACCGCTTCAAGCATGGGTGTTTCAAATTAAAGATCGTATGGAGAATGTTTCGAAGAATGGTTTGAGAAAACGGGTCAGCATGACAATCCCTGTCTTTCTTTTGGGAAGAAGCATTCACGAAATCCGCGAAGGATAATCCATTTATTGTCACCTACAGCGATTTTTCGCATATGTTAGGAATGTAAGGAGCCGCAACTCCTTGGTTTTATCTCCTTTTAGATTGGAGCACTGGACGGATGGTGCTCCTTTTTTTAGTTAAACAAACCAAGTCAAGATCAGCATTCCAGGTTGCTTCTTATGGAAAGCTGATGGTATGTATGCTATATTCCTAATTAATTTATTAAAATTTTTTGCCATATTGCGCATCTTTGAAATGTTTCAAATAAATGACTAAACATTCCTTTTTCCAAAAAATAGATAGCTACCCACACCAAAAAACCTACCCTTCATATTCTGGTAAAGAAAAAAATGAAGGAGTTGATCTAAATGGTATGTGGAAATACCGGAAGTACGGGAGAAAATTGCGTTTGCTCCGTACTAAGAGCAATCGTTGATGCCCAGGATCAAGTGTCCCCGACATCAGGCTGCACAGTCAGCTGTGAAAAATCGATTCAAGAATTGTTAAACGGGGTGTCACCAGCTTCTACGAGTCCCAACACCATCCCAGTCATTCTTTATTGCGACTGTACCCCATTCTTGGGAACAGGAGTAAGAGTCAGAACAACTGGAGGAGTACGAAATCTCGAATGTATCCAATCGTTTGTCTTCCGCGTCAATGATGTCGATGATAATTGCTGCGCGAGCCTCGAACTTTTGGAAGTAAAAGGAGGACCAAACCCGGCAAATCCATGCGCCCAATTTAATGGTGCCAAGCCGGAGGATATTAAACCAACAGGCATTTGTATCACCGTTGATTTGTGCTGCTTCTGCGCTGTCACCTGCTTAGAACCTGTGACTCTTGCACTTTAGTTTGGTGAAACGGTGAAAAGAAAAAGCGATCTGTAGTGAAAACAGGTCGCTTTACATTTGTTGTTTTTTGCGGAAATCCAGATATTCTTGCCATTCTGATTTAAGTTTTGCAGGAAACTGATTCGGGTTGAGTGCGGTTACATCCTCCGCTTCAATCGTAGTCATTTCCTTTCTCAGTGTCGCAATGAGCTGATGAATGCGATCCAAGTCCTCGTGTAAAATGTAATGCCGGTACAATAGGTCAAACAATAGTAGTTTGTTTTCTGGGGTAATCATCTAGTCAGCCCTTTTATAAAATCTGCTTTGGCTAAAAGACTAGGTTGCCGAGCCTAGTTCTATTAGCCTAGCAATTACAGTATATCACATATTATGAGAAAACTCTCATCCAAATCCACCCATAAGAGGAGCAACCATCAGCCACAATTACGTGTTTCTATCCAGCAACTCCAAAAATTTTTCCAATTTCATTGTAACCATCCATGGTTTGTGATCTGCCCTATACGCAACGATGTCAGGATGATCCTTCTCGATCCATTTATAGATTGTTTTAAAGCCTGATTTTTGCCGTTTGACTTCCACTGCCCAGCCGTTTGGCAAAATAACATCATGTTCAAAACCATTGACCATTCCTGAAAGGGGAACCCTTTTCCCGCCTGTTAACTTCGCGAACTCGGCTTCACCACGATAACCTTTCTTTTTTGAACCTGCTCCCATCCACTCACCCCATTTTCGACTTTTGAAGAATATATGAGGGATTTCAGGGTTGAAACAGCGTGTTTTAATGATTTCAAAAAT
>JAKACS010000469.1 GCA_021821235.1 Bacillota bacterium | reverse complement strand
ATGGAACAAGCAGGTTTCATCTTCTCTGGGACAAGCCCGGACGGCCGCCTCGTGGAAATTATTGAGCTGAAGGATCACCCTTGGTTCGTCGCTTCACAGTTCCATCCTGAACTTGTATCACGGCCAACCCGTCCACAGCCGCTCTTCCGCGAATTTATCAGAGCCTCCTTGGAAAATAAATAACTTAAAAAAAACGCCAGCTTACTCGTAAAGCTGGCGTTTTCTTATAGATCAACAGAATTTATATGTTGACTCTTTTTTGACGATTGCGGGAAAATCGAGATATGGAGCCCAATTTTCTAAAAAGTATCTTTTTTTGTAGAATAGGTACCCATCTTTTTTGTAAGCCTTCCTAATGCCCAATTCTCAGATTAAAAAAGCAAAACGGTCGTTAAGGGCTTCCCAAATGCCCAATTCTTAGATTAAAAAGAGCAAAACGGTCGTTAAGGGCTTCCCAAATGCCCAATTCTCAGATTAAAAAGAGCAAAACGGTCGTTAAGGGCTTCCCTAATGCCCAATTCTCAGGTTAAAAAGAGCAAAACGGTCGTTAAGGGCACCCCTAATGCCCAATTCTCAGATTAAAAAGGCAAAACGGTCGTTAAGGACTTCCCTAATGCCCAATTCTCAGATTAAAAAGGCAAAACGGTCGTTAAGGGCACCCCAAATGCCCAATTCTTAGATTTTACAATAAACAAAAAGGCTTTTCGAAGTTTATGGCTGATTCAGTTTATGTAGCTGTTGATTGGAGCGGAAGGCACGCGCTTTCCGGGGGGCGTTCGCCGAGCCTCCTCGTCGCTAACGCTCCTGCGGTTGCACCTTACAGTTCGTATTCAGCTAAAATCTCATTCAGCGTAAAGAAAAGGCCGTAGTAGACATACAATGCAGCCATCGCAAATGGCTGGCCGAACCGTCCACCTTGTCCATCCGGCAGCAATCCTTTTGTCAGCCAAAGATGAATAGAAACATCGGCCAGTTTAGTCAAATCGCTGCTGCCGGCCGTTTCATTCACTGAAGACACCGATACAAACGGAATACCCTTTTCTTTTAACCTTGCTGCAAGCTCAACAGCTTCCGGATCGGTTGAATAACGGGAAAAGATCACGACCCGGTCGGCCTCCGTTAATTCTGCTGCTTCAACTTCTGTTAAAATTTTCGCAAAGGAAAGTGGCTCTGCGCCTTCCATAGTTTCCGCCAAAACAGCCTTCATTTCCTTTGCTCCATAAAAATAGACCGCACCATCACCAGCAGGAGCCTGTGCAAGCAGGCGGGCGCCATCTTCAATCGCAAACTCTTCCTTTTCGCTAATGTTTTTAAATAATCCCGTTAATTGGGTAGTAAACATCTTTAACATTTTTTAAGCTGCCTCCTTGTTTTGCTACGAATTATTATAGCACGATAAAAAAATAAGCAAAATTTAACTAATTTATCCTTTTTAAAAGGGAAAAAAGGAAGGAAATTAAGAATAAGAAGCGAACATATACATGGGGGATACGATTTAAGCAATTAACTGAATAGGAAGAGGTGGAGGAGTTATGAGGGGAAAAGAAAAAATTTTAATCGTCGATGATCAATTTGGCATCCGTATTTTACTGAATGAGGTTTTCCAAAAAGAAGGGTATAATACATTTCAGGCAGCCAATGGCCTTCAGGCGCTCGAAATTGTGCAAGAGCATGACCCGGATCTCGTCTTATTGGATATGAAAATCCCCGGTATGGACGGAATTGAAATTTTGAAAAGAATAAAAGTAATTGACCCGGAAATCCGCGTGATTATTATGACCGCATACGGAGAACTCGACATGATTCAAGAAGCGAAAAATCTCGGCGCGATTACTCACTTCGCCAAGCCGTTTGATATTGACGATATTCGGGCAGCAGTTAGAAGCAATTTGCCGCAAAACTAAAAGGGGATCCTGAAAATAATTAAGCTAAACTTGATCACGCTTTCATTGTGAACAATTATAAAAGTCTCTCAGATTAATGGCATTTCTTCGCTTATTTTGGTATGATACATATGAACTTTTAGCGGTAGATTATCTTTCCTTTGGGCGGAAACAATACATATTCAGTAAGATTGAAGGAAACCCTTTATATGAAAAGGGAAGATGATGACCGAATATTAAGGAGGAAGAGAAATGCCTTTAGTTTCAATGACTGAAATGCTGCAAAAAGCGAAAGCAGAACATTACGCTGTTGGGCAGTTCAACTTAAATAACCTTGAATTTACCCAAGCCATTCTTCAAGCAGCTGAAGAAGAAAAATCTCCTGTCATCCTTGGAGTGTCTGAGGGCGCAGCCCGTTATATGAGCGGCTTCAAAACAGTTGTAAAAATGGTAGAAGGCTTAATGGAGGATTTGAACATTACCGTTCCGGTTGCCATTCACCTTGACCATGGTTCCAGCTTTGAAAAATGTAAAGAAGCAATTGATGCCGGGTTTACCTCCGTTATGATCGATGCTTCCCACCATCCATTTGAAGAGAATATTGAAATTACCTCAAAAGTGGTTGACTATGCGCATTCTAAAGGTGTTTCTGTTGAAGCTGAGCTTGGAACAGTCGGCGGCCAGGAAGACGATGTTGTCGGCGAAAGCATTATTTATGCTGATCCAAAAGAATGTGCAGAGCTTGTAAAACGGACAGGCATCGACTGCCTTGCACCTGCATTAGGCTCTGTTCACGGCCCATATAAAGGCGAACCAAACCTTGGCTTCAAAGAAATGGAAGAAATCGGGAATATTACAGGCATGCCGCTTGTTCTTCATGGCGGAACTGGAATTCCTACAAAAGATATCCAAAAAGCTGTTTCCCTTGGAACAGCAAAAATCAATGTAAACACTGAAAACCAAATTGCTTCAGCAAAACGCGTTCGTGAAGTGCTTGCTGCAGACTCTGAAGTGTATGACCCACGTAAATATTTAGGGCCAGCTCGCGAAGTCATCAAAGAAACCGTTATTGGCAAAATCCGCGAATTTGGTTCTTCCAATAAAGCTTAATTGAATTATGATGGTTTGGAACCGTCCTTTCAATACGGCGGTTTGAGCACGTTGTAAAATGATTGAAAATTAGGGCAAGTCGAAAACAAATTGTTTTGGAGGGGAAAACTGTGAAATTTTTTATTGATACCGCCAATCTTGACGAAATTAAAGAAGCTTATTCGCTCGGTTTACTATCTGGAGTAACAACGAATCCAACTCTTGTCGCAAAAGAAAAAAATATTTCGTTCCACGACCGGCTAAAGGAAATTACCGCCCTTGTTTCGGGTTCTGTTAGTGCAGAAGTAATTGCCCTTGATGCAGAAGGAATGATCAGAGAAGGAAAAGAGCTGGCAGCAATTGCTCCGAATATTACGATTAAAGTACCAATGACTCCCGATGGATTGAAAGCGGTTCACGCGTTTTCTCAGGAAGGAATCAAGACAAATGTTACCTTGATTTTCAGCGCAAACCAGGCGCTTCTTGCTGCCAGAGCCGGCGCCACTTATGTGTCTCCGTTCCTTGGCAGATTGGACGATATCGGCCAAAACGGGCTTGAGCTTATTTCCACGATCTCGGAAATTTTCGAAGTGCATGGGCTGGAAACGGAAATTATCGCTGCATCGATCCGCCATCCAATGCATGTAACCGAAGCAGCGCTCCGCGGCGCCCATATTGCCACTATTCCATATAAGGTCTTAATGTCGCTTTTCCATCACCCATTAACAGACAAAGGAATTGAAGCATTTTTAAAAGACTGGAATGCCCGGACAAATGCATAAATAAAGCAAAAAACCTAAATGTAAAAAAATATTCCATTTTCTTTTAACTTTTTTAAATATCGATACATGAAATGG
>JAKACS010000468.1 GCA_021821235.1 Bacillota bacterium | reverse complement strand
TTGCAATAGTTGGAAAGTTACCATACAAATATAAATTATTGCAAAAAACTATTAAATTTACTTTAAAGAAGAGAATCGATATGATTTTTTATATAATTGTTCGTTGCAACAGGGGGATCGTCAGATGCGAATTTTCGGTATTTTTATTGGATCGATCATTGTCGTCATCGCTTTTAATCTGTTTCTAATTCCACACGCGGTATTAAGCAGTGGTTTGAGTGGGATTTCTATGGTATTAGGGATGATTACCCCCATCAATACCGGTGCGGCAAATTTCCTCTTAAATCTCCCGCTTTTAATAATCGGCTACTTAAAGTTGGGAAAAAAGTTTATTTTGAATACCATTTTCTCGGTTTTAATAATCTCTATCGGACTGTATCTTATCCCTGTGTACGCGATTGCCCGTGATGCAATTCTATCGTCTATTTTCGGTGGGGCACTGGCAGGACTTGGAATCGGGATTGTTTTCCGCAATTCCGGCTCGACTGGCGGCTTCGATATTATCGGGATGATTATCTCGAAGAAAAAAGATTTTCCAATCGGCATTTTACTATCTGGCATGAATGCCGTGGTTATCATCATTAGTGGTTTTTTGTTCAATTGGGATTCCGCTTTAAACACGTTGGTTTCTATATTTGTTACCGGCAAGGTAGTCGATGGTGTCTATACACACCATGTGAAGCTGACGCTTATGATCGTAACGGAAAAGCGCGAAGAAATGCGCCACCATTTAATTGCCAATTTATATCACGGCTTGACGATTGTAGACGGGGTTGGTGGATACAGCAATGATCAAAGAAGCATTCTTTTTGTTGTTCTCTCGCGCTATGAGCTGCAAGATGTCAAAAATTTGATTGCTGAAGTTGATCCTGTATCTTTTGTTAACATTACCCAAACTATAGAAGTAATGGGATTGTTCCATCGAAATAGTCCCTCGTAAAGCTGATCTAGCAGTTGTTCAATTCCTATATTGTTCAGGAAAAATGATTATTTTTATGAAGACGTTAAAAAAGTCCACTTGGATGGGCAACCTTTTTAAACTTGCCTGTTGATTTCTGCTCAAGATGCTCGTTTTTTGTAAGCTTTTCTTTTGAAAATAGGGGAAAAATAGTTGTATGATGTATGTTGATTTACGAATTGCAAATAAATTTTGGAGGTTAACGAGATGACACAACAAGCGAAATCATTAATAGAGCTAATATCAGAACGCCATTCGATTAGGAAATATGATCCACACTTTGAAATTCCAACAAAGGAAATAGTAGAGATCTTAAAGTTGGCAACGAAAGCACCATCTTCTAGCAATTTGCAATCTTGGCGGTTTATTGTGATCCAGGATAGTGATACAAAGAAAGAATTACGTGCGATTGCCAATAATCAAGAACAAATTGAAACTTCTTCCGCCGTTATTGCAGTTTTAGGAGATAAAGAGATGTTCAAAAGTGCGGAAAAGGTATACAAAAGTGCAAATGAGGCAGGCTACATGGATGAAGCAAGTATGGATCGTCTGATTGAAAGCACGCTCAAGACTTACCCCTACGCATCAGAAGAAACGCGCATGCAAATTGCTTCATTTGACGCAGGACTCGTGACAATGCAGCTGACTTTGGTTGCTAAAGATCGTGGATATGATACGGTTATAATGGGGGGATTTGAAAAACAGAAATTTTCTGAAAGATTTAATGTACCAGAACGCTATTTTCCAATTGTTCTAATTTCGCTTGGAAAGGCAGCCGCTTCGGCATTCCAAACTACACGACTTCCAATTGAAGATTTGCTATTAACGGTCATTTAAAGCAAAATGACAAAAAACCTCCTTTCTAAATGAAGGAGGTTTTTTTGTAAAGGGTTTTCGACAAGCACGTTAGAATATATTATTAAGGGAATTTTGCAGCGGTGAATAATCAATCTTTCCCATTGCAAAAAGAAATAAAAAGGGGGAGCAGACTGTGTTAATTCATTTTAGCAAACAACAAAAAGATGCAATGATTCAGGAAATTCAGCGGTATTTTTATGAAGAAAGAGGGGAGGAAATCGGTAATTTGGCTGCTGAAAACCTGCTTGAATTTTTCAAACAAAATCTGGGACCGCACTTTTACAATGAGGCGATTAAAGATGCACGTCTATTAATGGAACAAAAAATGACTTCGATTGAAGATGATTTGTATGCATTGGAAAAGAAAATGAAGTAAAAAGGAGGAAAAGGGGTGCGCCCAATTGTTTTAGGCATCATTGCTGCTTTCTTTTTCGCATCTACCTTTATTTTAAACAGAGCGATGGATTTATCTGGCGGAAGTTGGATTTGGAGTGCTTCCTTGCGCTATTTTTTTATGGTTCCTTTTCTTTTGGGCATCGTCTGGGGCAGAAGAACCTTGCAGCCGTTACTCCTGGAAATGAAACGCCGGCCGGGCGCCTGGCTGCTTTGGAGTACAATCGGTTTTGGGCTGTTCTATGCGCCGATCACTTTTTCTGCTGCATATGCCCCAGGGTGGTTAATTGCGGCTACTTGGCAAATCACAATCATTTCCGGCTCGCTGCTTGCTCCGTTTTTTAGTGAAACCATTACAACACGGAGCGGGCCGATTAAAATAAAAGGGCAAATTCCATTTAGAGGTCTTGGCATGTCCATCATCATTTTAATCGGAATCGTGCTTATGCAGTTGGAACAAGCCGGACGGCTGTCGCTGAAGGACTTGCTTCTCGGCATATTGCCAATGATTGTTGCGTCTTTTGCGTATCCTTTAGGAAATCGGAAAATGATGGATGTATGTGAAGGCCGCTTGGATACGTATCAGCGGGTACTTGGAATGACCTTGGCAAGCTTGCCTTTTTGGCTGTTTGTATCTATATATGGAATGGCAACCGTCGGGCTTCCAAGCGCTGGGCAGACAGTCCAATCCGCAATTGTCGCGATTTCTTCCGGGGTAATTGCAACTGTATTATTTTTCCGGGCAACGGATTTGGTGCGGGGAAATATGCGAAAACTTGCCGCCGTTGAAGCGACACAATCTACTGAAGTTCTTTTTGCGTTAATCGGCGAATTGCTTTTTCTGCATTCTGCTTTCCCGTCGCCCATTTCTTGGATTGGAATTTCACTTGTAATGGCAGGAATGATTTTGCATAGCTATTTTTCACATAAGCTTGGACAGAAAAAAAGTCAAGGTGTAAGCATTTAAAGACAAAAAGATCCTATCAATTGACGATTGATCAGGATCTTTAATTTTCACCCATTTAAATAGGGAGTAAGTTTTTCAATTTCCTGTTGCAGTTTTTCTGCATTTTTTTTGTACATTTGTTTTGCGTTTTCATCGTCTGTTCCCATTGAGAATAATTCCAAATCAGCTTGTGCTTTTTTTAACATTGCCAATAACAATGGCCGCTGGGTTGGTGAAGGAACTTGGATTTTGTCATCATAAATGTCTACCGTCAGATCTCCATATGAATCAATTTGTCCTACAAAAACATTTTCAAGAGTGACACCGAGTTTCTCAAGCTCCATTTGCAGCCATCTTCGGCTTTTGCCAGCGGAACGCAATGCTTCATCAAGAATGCTTCCGTCCATAATAACGGTATTTGGTTCTTTTTCATTTGGCATTTTCATTTGCAAATCTTTTGGTGTTAATGGACGATTCTCTCTTTTTAAAAGGGCGCTTAAATTTCCCCTCGGTTCCAATACAGCAAACTCTACGTCAGCTACGCGAAAAATGTCTTTTTGCCGCAACAATGCAGAGAGTTCATCAATTGTATATTTTTCCTTTTTTAGATTTTCCTCAAGAATTTTCCCATTTTTAATGATGACGGTACCCTTTCCTTCGACAAAATCGCGAAACTTC
>JAKACS010000467.1 GCA_021821235.1 Bacillota bacterium | reverse complement strand
ATTCGCCAATGTTATAACAGGTATGGTTATCCAATTAGTAAGCATATTCAATCAAAATGGTCTGCTGATATCGTTTATTTGTTGATGAAGCCTTTGGAGTGGACGTTTCTTATTGTTTTATATACAGTCGACAGGAAGCCAGAAAATCGAATACATATTTAATACAGTGAACTGCGAAAGTAACGATTATGATGAAGGGAAGCGATAGACATGGATTTGCAATTAAAAGGAAAAAACATCTTGATTACCGGCGGTTCGAAAGGAATTGGCAAAGCGATTGCCCAAGTCTTTTTGGAAGAAGGAGCGAATGTCGGGATTGCTGCGCGCGACAGCGAAATTTTGCAAAAAGCTAAGGAAGAACTCGGTGGGAATGTTGTGATTTATCAGGCGGATATTACAAAAGCAGCCGAACGGGAAAATTTAATTTGGGAATTCATACAAAATCAAGGCAAATTGGATGTTTTAATCAATAACGCAGGTGGCAGCAATGGAGCCGGGACGACTGAAACGGAAATGGCTCTATTTTACGAAGCGATGGAACTGAATTATTTTTCCGCGGTGCATTTAAGCAAATTGGCTGTCGAGCAAATGAAAAAGTCCGGCAGCGGCACGATTATTAACATTACCTCTGTCTTTGGCAGGGAAAGCGGCGGCAAAGTGACTTATAACAATGCCAAAGCGGCTCTGATCAGTTTTACCAAATCATTGGCAAATGAAGTGATTCCATACGGGATTCGCGTCAACAGCGTCGCCCCCGGCAGCATCCTCCATGAAACAGGCAACTGGAAAAAACGCCTTGAAGCCAACCCTGAAGAAATCAACGCCTTTGTCAAAAATGAAATCCCGGCCGGCCGCTTCGGCACCCCAGAAGAAATCGCCAACGTCGTCGCCTTCCTCGCCTCCAACAAAGCCTCCTGGATCGTCGGCGCCAGCATTAATGTAGATGGTGGGCAGTCTAGGATGAATTTTTAGGGGGGGATTAGTTTAAAAGTTCTAAATGACAAAATTGGTATCATTTTGTGATTGTTATTGACAATTATAGCTAAAAAATTCAAAATAAAGATAGAGTATAATTTTGGAATTTAACCATCTTGTGAAGCAGAAGTTTTAATACCTAAAGGGGTGACTTCTGCTTTTTTTAAAAATGGAGGAGTATGATGGATTTTATCGCTCATATTCGTAAAAGTGACATGGAGATACAAACGGTTGAAGAACATTTAGTAGCAGCTAAAGAGTTAGCAGAAACATATGGAGATAAATTGGGGGTGAAGCATTTAACAGGTCTTGCCGGTATGCTTCATGATCTTGGTAAATATTCAAAGGAATTTAGAGAATACATATTACAAGCCGTCAATAATCCGGAAGCGCCTCCTAAAAGAGGAAGTGTAGATCACTCGACAGCAGGGGGGAAATTACTGTACGAATTCTTTCATACAAAAATTTTTTCGCGATATAAGGGAATAGTTGCGGAAGTTGTCGGAAATGCCATTATTTCACACCATTCCTATTTACAAGACTTTTTAAACCCAGATTTGGAATCTAATTATTTAAACAGAGTGAGAGATAAGGAACTAAAAGACTTTGAAACTGTAAAAAGTATTTTTTTTGAGCAGGTATTGAGTGAGCAGTCCTTTCAGATCTATGTTGAAGAAGCGGCATCAGAATTAGAAGCATTTTTGGCGAAAGAAAGTTCAGAAAATAACGAAAAACAACTAATGTTTTTAACAAAATTTGTTTTTAGTTCGCTGATTGATGCAGATCGAACGAATACAAGATTATTTGAAGAAAATAAATTTACCGAAGAAGCCGTTGATCATGAAAAATTATTCACTACCTATTATGAAAAAATCATAAATAAAATCAACTCGTTCAAAAACCACCCAAATGCTGATCACCCGGTTAATGGTTTAAGATCAGAAATGTCAGAACAATGTGATGAATTTGCGAAGAAACCATCAGGGATTTATACATTATCGATACCAACAGGCGGGGGAAAAACGTTAGCAAGTTTACGGTATGCCCTTAAACATGCCAAACTTTTCAATAAGAAAAGGATTATTTATGTTGTACCCTACACCAGCATTATTGAACAAAATGCAGAAGCAGTTCGTAATATTTTAAAAGATGATGGGAATATTCTGGAACATCACTCCAATGTAATTGATGATGAAAATGATAACGATGAAATGCAAGACGGAATCATGAGTGTTCCGCAAAAATTAAAGCTTGCTAAAGATAATTGGGATTCTCCAATTATTTTTACAACGATGGTTCAATTTTTGAATGTTTTTTATGCAAAAGGAAGCAGAAATATAAGGAGGTTACACAATTTAGCTGAATCGGTAATTATTTTTGACGAGGTACAGAAAGTTCCAATATCCTGTGTTTCTTTATTTAATCAGGCTTTGAATTTTTTAAAAACATATGCACAGTCTAGTATTGTTTTATGTACTGCAACTCAACCAGCGTTGGATTTTGTGGAAAATAAGTTAGAAATAAATCCGGATGCTGAGATTATTGGTCATCTTGATCAAGTAATTGAAGCTTTTAGGCGAGTAGAGATTATCGACTTGGCAACAAATCAAACCTTTACTAATGAAAAATTAGCAGATTTTATTGAGGCTAAAATGGAAGACGTCCAAAGTGTTTTAATTATATTAAATACAAAGACTGTCGTTAAAAACTTATACACAATTTTAAAGGAAAGGAATATCCAGGCTTCTGCTTATCATTTAAGTACTTCCATGTGTGCAGCACATCGAAATAATATATTAATTAAAGTTAAAGATGACCTTCTTTCCAAGAATAAAATCATTTGTATCAGTACCCAGCTAATTGAAGCTGGAGTCGATGTGAGTTTTGAATGTGTCATTCGCTCCTTAGCTGGATTGGATTCTATTGCCCAAGCTGCTGGACGATGCAATCGACATGGAGAAAAAGATATTCAAAATGTTTATGTTATTGATCATGAGGAGGAAAACTTAAAACATTTAAAGGAAATTAGCGTGGGCAAACAGATATCAAAAAAAATTTTAGTCGATCTAAACCAAGATGCTTCAAATCATGGCGGACATATTCTATCAAAGCTCGCAATGGAAAGGTATTTTAAAGAATTTTACACTAAGTTTTCATCCGACTTAAATTATTTTATTCCTGGTTTGAATAAAACGATGACCGAATTATTGACGGCTAATAAAAATAAAAGCGGATTTTATCAAGCTTACAAGGCGAGGAATGGAGGCGTTCCTCCGTTATTTCTTGTCAACAGCTATAAAACGGCAGCAGAGCATTTTCAAGTTATTGAAGATTTGACAACATCTGTGATTGTACCTTTTGAAGATGGCAAAGAGATCATCGCAAATCTAAACAGTGATGGTTCCATTGATGATCTTACTCGATTACTACGCAAAGCCCAGCATTATACAATCAATCTTTTTAAATATGAACTGGACCAACTATCTAAAAATGATGGATTAGTGAGTTATTTGGATGGGAAAATTTTTGTGTTAAAAGCAGGAGCTTATGACAGAGAATTTGGACTTAATTTAGAAAACGATAGTCAGTTACCTTTGGAATATATTTGAAAATCCTATCTATAGATAGGCTTTAACAAATAATATACTATATATTTCAATCCGCGCTAAGAAGAAAGCGACAACTTAATTATATCATATTAAAGAAAGTTTACAAAAAGTTCATATAATATATCATTTAAATTTTTCTCAAAGAGGAGTATTGTTTAATTATAAAAAATATTTAGAATTTTTGGAGGTGAAATGATGAGAAATATGATTGAATTCGAAGTCTATGGAAAATATGCCTTATTCACAGATCCTTTAAC
>JAKACS010000466.1 GCA_021821235.1 Bacillota bacterium | reverse complement strand
TTGCTGGGTCAGCAAATAACCAGTTAAAGGATTCCACACATGGGGATTTAATTCATGAAATGGGCATCGTTTATGCCCCTGATTATGTAATCAATGCGGGCGGCGTCATCAATGTTGCTGATGAACTGTATGGCTACAATGCAGATCGGGCGCTAAAAAAAGTTGAACTCATCTACGATAATATTGAGACGGTTATTGCCATTTCAAAACGGGACGGAATTCCAACATATGTTGCCGCGGATCGCATGGCAGAGGAAAGGATTGAAAAAGTCCGCAACGCCCGAAGCCAGTTTTTACGGAACGGCCACGATATTTTAAGCCGGCGTCGTTCATGATCCAGGTTAGGAAGCCTGCTGAATTTGCTTTTTTTAGCGTCTTTGCCTTTTTAGCTGGAGAGGAAAAAGGGAGAATAACGTTAGCGGAGGTCAGAACGTGCCGGAAACAGAATATCGAATTCTTATTATTAACCCAGGATCGACTTCCACAAAAATCGGTGTTTTTGATAATGAAGTTTCCATTTTGGAAAAAACGATTCGCCATGATGTAGAACTTACCCATTCGTTTGAGAAAATGATTGATCAATATGAGTTTCGAAAAAAGACGATATTAGAGACATTGGAAGAGAACGGAATCAATCTTTCGAAAATCAATGCTGTTTGCGGGCGCGGCGGATTGTTGCGGCCGATTCCAGGGGGAACCTATGCCGTGAATCAAGCGATGCTCTCGGATTTGCGATCCGGCTTTGCCGGCCAGCATGCCTCCAATTTAGGCGGCATTCTTGCACATGAAATTGCTTCCGGTTTAAACATTCCAGCCTATATCGTCGACCCGGTTGTAGTGGATGAATTGGAACCGATTGCCCGAATTTCCGGTTTTCCTTTCATTGAGCGTAAAAGCATTTTTCATGCTTTAAACCAAAAGGCGGTTGCAAGGCGTGTTGCCCAGGATTACCAAAAGAAGTATGAAGAAATGAACTGCATTGTTGCCCATATGGGTGGGGGCATTACAGTCGGTGTACATCAGCGCGGCAGAGTGATCGATGTAAACAACGGTTTACATGGGGACGGCCCGTTCAGCCCTGAACGTGCCGGCACCGTGCCCGCAGGAGATTTGGTCTCCTTATGTTATTCAGGTGAATTTTACCTTGATGAAATGATGAAAAAGCTTGTCGGTAATGGGGGGCTATTTGGCTATCTCGGCACAAGCAACGCTGTGGAAGTGGAGAAAAGGATTGAAAATGGGGACGACAAGGCAAAACTGGTTTATGAAGCAATGGCCTATCAAGTAGCCAAAGAAATTGGTGCTGCAAGTACCGTCCTCTTTGGCAAAGTCGATACCATTATTTTAACAGGTGGTTTGGCCTATGGCACTCATTTTGTCAAAATGATTATCGACCGGATTCATTGGATTGCTGATGTGATCGTTCATCCCGGTGAGAACGAGCTTCAAGCATTGGCAGAAGGTGCATTAAGAGTATTGCGCGGCGAAGAAGCTGCGAAAGAATATCCCGGTAACATCCAAATCACTAAGCAATCGTAAATATTGCAATTGGGGGAATTAATTGTGGCACAAGAATATGATTTAGTCATTCTTGGCGGCGGAACAGGCGGCTATGTTGCCGCCATTCGTGCTTCCCAGCTTGGCTTAAAAACGGCAATCGTTGAAAAAGGTCAGCTTGGCGGCACCTGCCTCCATAAAGGCTGCATTCCAAGCAAAGCGCTGCTAAGGAGTGCCGAAGTATTTGCAACAGCCAAAAAGAGTGAAGATTATGGTGTCGTTACAGGCGAAGTCAAAGTAAACTTTTCAAAAGTCCAAGAGCGTAAAAGCAAAATAATCGATACTCTGCATAAAGGTGTCAAGCATTTGATGAAGCAAGGGAAAATTGATGTGTACGAAGGAATCGGACGGATCTTAGGACCATCCATCTTCTCGCCAATGCCGGGGACAATATCGGTTGAAATGAATAACGGATCGGAGAATGAAATGCTTTTGCCAAAAAATGTGATTATTGCCACGGGATCAAGGCCGCGCCCCCTTCCTGGCTTGGAAGTTGACGGAAAATATGTGATGACATCAGATGAGGCACTCACAATGGAGTCGCTGCCAAGCTCTATTATAATCGTCGGCGGCGGGGTTATCGGGATCGAATGGGCCTCAATGTTATCCGACTTTGGCACAGATGTAACAGTTATTGAATATGCCGATCGAATTCTTCCAACTGAGGACGTTGAGGTTTCCAAGGAAATGCAGCGGTTGCTGAAGAAAAAAGGAATCAAACTCTTCACCAGCGCAAAAGTTCTACCGGAAACCTTGGTCAAGGATAATGGTGTCACGATTTCCGCTGAAGTGAAAGGAACGCAAAAAGAATTTAAAGCGGAGAAAATCCTTGTCTCCACCGGCCGACAGGCAAATATTGAAGGCATTGGACTTGAAAATACTGAAATCCAAGTGGAAAAAGGTGTCATCGCAACAACTGAATTTTATCAAACAAAAGAGTCGCATATATACGCAATTGGCGATTGTATCGGTGGGCTGCAGCTTGCCCACGTTGCTTCGCATGAAGGAATCATTGCCGTCGAACATATCGCTGGTAAAAATCCTGCGCCAATGAATTACGCTTTGGTTTCCAGGTGCATTTACAGCAGTCCGGAAGCTGCGAGCGTCGGCTTGACTGAGCAGGAAGCGAAAGAAAAAGGTTTTAATGTGAAAATAGGTAAATTTTCTTTTCGAGCGATCGGTAAAGCTCTTGTTTTTGGCGAATCGGACGGGTTTGTAAAATTGATTGCCGATGAAGAAACAGATGATCTTCTTGGCGTTCATATGATTGGCCCGCATGTTACCGATATGATTACCGAGGCAGGACTTGCAATGGTACTTGATGCAACCCCGTGGGAAATTGCCAGTACGATTCATCCGCATCCAACGTTGTCGGAGGCAATTGGAGAAGCGGCTCTAGCTGTCGATGGTAAAGCAATCCATTCATAGATTGGCTGTTTTGGCCGCAATTTGAATGGCGTTACTGAGCTTAAACGCGGAGCATTCCATGAACATGTATAGGAGGTATAAGACCAATGACTGAAAATCGTCATCATTCACTTGGTTTAAGTGATGAAAATGTGTTGCAAATGTTTGAGACAATGCTTTTGGCTCGCCGGGTTGATGAGCGGATGTGGCTGTTAAACCGTGCCGGGAAAATCCCATTTGTCATTTCTTGCCAAGGCCAAGAAGCGGCACAAGTCGGAGCAGCTTTTGCGCTTGATAAAGAAAAAGATTATGTCCTGCCCTATTATCGTGACATCGGTGTCGTATTGACATTTGGTATGACGGCAAAGGAGCTGATGCTTTCCGGATTTGCGAAAGCGGAAGATCCGAATTCCGGCGGCCGGCAAATGCCAGGGCATTTTGGAAAAAAGCTAAACCGGATTGTAACTGGTTCTTCACCTGTTACGACACAAGTTCCGCATGCGGTCGGAATTGCGCTAGCTAGCAAAATGGAACGGAAAGATTTCATTTCGTTTGTTACATTAGGGGAAGGATCTTCCAATCAAGGGGATTTTCATGAAGGTGCCAATTTTGCCGGCGTTCATAAGCTCCCTGTTATTATCATGGTCGAAAACAATCAGTATGCTATTTCTGTTCCAGTCGAAAAGCAATTGGGCTGTAAACAAGTATCTGCTCGGGCGGCAGGTTATGGAATGCCTGGATTTACAGTCGATGGAAATGACCCGCTAGAAGTTTATCAAACAGTTAAAGAAGCGGCAGAACGTGCACGCTGTGGCGAAGGGCCAACTTTAATTGAGACTGTATCGTATCGATTAACCCCGCATTCATCCGATGATGA
>JAKACS010000465.1 GCA_021821235.1 Bacillota bacterium | reverse complement strand
TATTTTTCAGGAGCAATAAAGAAAATTCCCATAATGGGGCGCTGAAACAAGTGTTCAATCAGATATTCGTTTCAGAACTTTTTACATTTATTTCAATTTGAAGGGGCGGGAAGAAAATGGGCAATAAGGAATTGGATCAATTAAGAGCGCGCGTCGATGAACTGAACTTGGAATTATTAAAACTGATTAATGAGCGAGCGGAGCTTGTACAAGAGATTGGCCGGGTAAAAGAAGGGCAGGGTGTTTACCGCTACGATCCCGTTCGTGAACGTAAAATGCTTGATGTCATAAAAGCAAACAATGATGGTCCGTTTGATAGTGCAACCATCGATCATATCTTTAAGGAAATTTTTAAAGCCGGTTTGGATTTGCAAAAAGATGATCACAGTAAAGCATTGCTTGTTTCCCGGAAGAAAAAATCCGAAGATACGATCGTTACGCTAAAAGGAGAACAGATTGGCGATGGAAACACGCATTTTGTGTTTGGCCCATGTGCCGTCGAGTCGTATGAGCAGGTTGCCACTGTTGCGAAAGCGATGAAAGAAAAAGGTTTAAAATTGCTGCGCGGTGGTGCCTACAAACCAAGAACTTCACCATATGATTTCCAAGGTCTCGGTGTGGAAGGCTTGAAAATTCTAAAACGTGTTGCGGATGAGTTTGATATGGCTGTTATCAGCGAAATTGTCAATCCGGCAGATATCGAAATGGCCGTTGACTATCTGGATGTCATCCAAATTGGTGCGCGCAATATGCAAAACTTTGAACTTCTAAAAGCAGCAGGAGCTGTGAATAAGCCAGTTCTGTTAAAAAGAGGACTTGCTGCAACGATTGAAGAATTCATCAATGCAGCCGAATACATTATGTCCCAAGGAAATGGGCAAATCATTTTGTGCGAGCGGGGAATTCGTACTTACGAGCGGGCAACACGGAATACTCTAGACATTTCTGCCGTGCCGATTTTGAAACAGGAAACACATCTACCAGTTTTTGTTGATGTGACTCATTCAACAGGCAGAAGGGATTTGCTGTTGCCAACTGCTAAAGCTGCGATTGCGATTGGAGCGGACGGTGTTATGGCTGAAGTTCACCCGGATCCTGCTGTTGCCCTTTCGGATGCACAGCAGCAAATGGATCTCGGTCAATTTGATGATTTTTATCAGCAATTGCTTTCTTCCAATCTCGTTCGCGCGTAAATTTCTCTCACGAACATGAGCCTTCTGCTCTTTTGCAGAAGGTTTTTCAATTTTTTTTGCAAATAGACATAAAATGTCGACTATTGTAATTGCGGCATTAAACTTCTTATCGTATGATTAAATACATAATACAGATTGTTTATTTTCTCACAATAAACGAAGAACAGCCATGTATTGATTGAAGGGGAATTTTTCCATTATAAGGATTGGTATATCCAAAATTTTCAAGGTGTTTTTCTGTAAGAGAAAATGACTAGGTTTATGTATCCTGCTGTAAACTAAAGAAAAGAAACGTTTTGTTTTGAAGGAGAGTGCAAGAATTGAACATCACAATATATGATGTTGCCAGAGAAGCCAATGTCTCGATGGCAACGGTTTCGCGTGTAGTCAACGGAAATCCGAATGTTAAACCTGTTACCCGGAAAAAAGTATTAGAAGTTATTGAACGATTGGGCTATCGACCGAATGCTGTCGCAAGAGGATTAGCGAGTAAAAAGACAACAACAGTTGGCGTGATCATCCCCGATATTTCCAGCATCTTTTATGCTGAATTAGCCCGCGGGATTGAAGATATTGCCACCATGTATAAATACAATATTATTTTAAGCAATTCAGACCAAAACAAGGAAAAAGAATTGCACTTATTAAACACGATGCTCGGCAAACAAGTTGACGGAATTGTCTTTATGAGCGGAAATATTACCGAAGAACATGTGGCGGAATTTGAAAAATCGCCTGTTCCAATTGTGCTTGCCGGATCAATAGAGGAATCAAAGACGATACCTTCTGTCAATATTGATTATGAACAAGCTGTTTTTGATTGTGTCAATGAATTTATTCAAAAAGGCCACAAACAGATTGCCTTTGTAGTCGGACCGCTTCATGAGCCGAAAAATGCTGCTCAAAAGCTAAAAGGGTATCAGCGTGCCCTTGCAGAACACAGTATTCCGTATAACGAGGATCTCGTCGCTGAAGGGGATTATACGTATGATTCCGGGCTTGAAGCGTTTGATAAGCTGATGGAAGCAGCAGAGCGTCCTACTGCAATCCTAGTTGGTTCGGATGAAATGGCACTTGGTGTCGTGCATGGCGCAGAAGATAAAGGATTTAAAATTCCCGATGATTTCGAAGTGATTACATCTGATAATACTCGGCTTTCATTGATGGTTCGGCCTCAGCTGACAACGATTGTCCAGCCATTATACGATATAGGCGCTGTTTCCATGCGTCTATTGACAAAGCTGATGAATAAAGAGAAAGTTTCGGAAAACACTGTCGTTCTCCCGCACCGTATTGAAGAGCGTAAATCAACGAAATAAATGAAGACAAGCTTCGGATGCTCGTAAGCGGGCTGCTGCTGGAGCATAGACGATTCCTTCTATAACGAAAAACAGGCTGGCCTATAGGTCAGCCTGTTTTTACATCGATGATTCACTTTCTCGCGTTTGGCTGCGGATTGGATATAATGCTTTTTCCAGTGTTCGTAAATTTTTTTCAGTGATTTCCGCTTTTCTTGGAATGGGTGGGTATAAATCGGCAGGATCGTCCCATTCGTTTGGAAGTTGTATGGGTGAATGTTTTTGCCAGAACTCAAGCCAATCGGCCGGTAAACTTCCACAGCAGTTTGAGTATTCAGTCATTTCGAGCCAAATGAATGCCCACGCTCTTGGTACTACCCGCCAAATATCGTACCCGCCGCCGCCAACTGCGATCCACCGTCCTTCGCAATATTGATGTGCAATCTCATGAGCGAGTTTTGGAATTTCCCGATAACTTCGCATTGTTGTGGATAAATGGGTTAAAGGATCATAATAATGGGCGTCTGCTCCATTTTGCGTCAAAATCACATCCGGTTTAAAAAATTCGGCGACTTCTTTGATTGCATTACGATAGCAAAACAGCCATGAATCATCCTCTGTGAAGGCATCAACGGGAATATTAAAAGAAAAGCCGTAGCCTTTGCCTTGGCCTCTTTCATTAACATTCCCAGTACCCGGAAACAAATACCGGCCTGTCTCATGAATCGAAAGGGTACAAGCATTCGGGTCGTCATAAAAAGACCATTGGACGCCATCGCCATGATGGGCATCGGTATCGACATAAAGAACTCGTTTATTGTACTTTTCTTGTATATACTTGATTGCCACTGAACTATCGTTGTAAACGCAAAATCCAGAAGCTTTTCCGCGAAAACCATGATGAAGACCGCCGCCAAGATGAACAGCATGTAGAGCTTTTCCTGTCATGACTTGATCAACTGCCGTCAGGGTTCCTCCCACAAGCATGGCGCTTGCCTCATGCATATTAGGGAAAATCGGCGTATCTTCGGTTCCAAGTCCGTAGCTTTCTGCCGTTTCTTTTGATAGATTGCCTTGGCCAGCCAGTTTAACGGCTTGAACAAAACTTGGATCGTGAATTAGAAAAAGCTCTTCATCGGAAGCTTTCCTTGGAGCGACGATGTCTTTTGGATCTAAAGCATTGATTCGCATTAACAAATCAACGGTTAGTTTTAGCCTGTGTTGGTTGAAAGGATGGTGGCTGTTAAACTTATATTTTAACAGCTCTTCCGAAAACACAAAGGAACAGCGGTCTTTCATAATGAAATCCCCGGCAGGTTGGGCCACAGCACATGATGTCCAGCCAATTTTAAA
>JAKACS010000464.1 GCA_021821235.1 Bacillota bacterium | reverse complement strand
CATAGGCTGTTACTTTCGCACCGCCGATTTTATCGGAAAGCCAGCCGCCGACAGGCCGTGCTGCTGCAGCGACAAGCGCACCTAAAAAGGCCAGGGAAAGATGTTCTGGAAATTGCGATTTTAGTAAAAGCGGAAAGGCCGCTGAATAGCCAATAAATGAGCCGAAGGTTGCAACATATAGTACGGTCATGATCCACGTATGCTTTCTTTTTACGATTACAAATTGATCAGCGACAGATTGTTTTGCATTTGGAACATTATCCATCCCAAATAGGGCAAGAATCGTCAGAATGGCAATTGGAATGACCCATATGAAGGCAGCATTTTGCAGCCAGATTTTTTGACCGTTCGCTAATACTTGATTTCCGCCAATGAAGGCAAACGTTCCAGAAGTAATGATTAACGGTGTAATAAATTGGACAACAGACACGCCCATATTTCCTAAACCGCCATTAATCCCAAGCGCTGTTCCTTTTTCTTTTTTTGGAAAAAAGAAACTGATATTTGCAGATGAAGAGGAGAAGTTGCCTCCACCCAATCCGCAGAGGGCTGCAAGCAAAAGCATGACCGAAAAAGGCGTTTCAGGGTTTTGAACAGCAAATCCGATTCCGATCGCCGGAATTGCCAAAATGGCAGTTGAAATCACAGTCCAGTTTTTCCCCCCGATTGTTCCAACTGCAAAAGTGTAGACAAAACGCAAGGTTGCACCAACGAGACCGGGAATTGCTGCAAGGGTAAATAATTGCTCTTCGGAAAAATGGAAGCCGATATCATTTAAACGAACTGCGACAACAGACCAGATTTGCCAAACGATAAAAGCCAACATCAGGCTTGGAACCGAAATCCATAGATTCCGATTGGCATGTTTTTTTCCTTCTTTCATCCAGAACTTTTCATCCTCTGGATTCCAATAACTTAGTCTTGCCATATTGTTTCCTCCAAATATTTTTTAAAGTATCAAATGATTTGCCGTTAACAATGCTTATCTTAAAAGAGAAGAGCATTGAAAGATTGTGAGGTACGTCACAAATTTAGTGAACGAAATGTGAACGGAGAGAAATGGACATAAAGTTGTAAAAATATCTTTTCAGAGGGAAGTATCAATTAAAAAAGGTCCTCAATAAGAAGACCTTTTTGCGTTTGGTTTTAAATCCTTTACAACATCTTGTTTTAACTCATTAAACATACCAACATAATTTTTGGTTTCACCTGCATCATTTTTAATGGCAGAAATGGTTATCCATTCTAAATAAACGTCTTGATTTTTTCGTTTATTCCAAATCGGTCCTTGCCATGAGCCATTGCTTCTTAAATTTTCCCACATTTTATGATAAAACTCGTTAGTATGTTCACCTGACTGAAGAATGCTTGGAGTTTTTCCGACAACCTCATCCTGCGAGTAGCCGGTAATTTTTGAAAATGCAGGATTGACCATTTGAATGACACCATTAGCATCGGTGACGATAATTCCTTCTGCGGTCGATTTAATAATTTTTGCTGAGATTTCAAGTTTTTCCTGATAAAACAGCCAAACGACCAATATCAGGCTTGCAAGGGAAAACTCTGACAATGACATAAACCCAATCGCATAATGACCAGTTAAATTGAATAGGATGGTCAGAATCAATGGCGGGAAAAATCCGCCTAAACCTCCCATTGCCGCAACGATTCCATTTACGATTCCGGCTTGCTTCGTAAAATAAAACGGCACCAATTTAAAAATCGCCCCATTGCCAATTCCTGCACAAAAAGAAACGAGTAGGCTGCCGAACGAATAAATGGGCAGGGAAGGGGTGAAGGATAACAAAAATCCTGCAAACGTTAGCCCAAAAAAGACGCCCATTAAAATAAGAAAAGGGTTAATTTTGTCTCCAATCCAGCCTCCAACCGGACGAAAAAGGGTCGCAACAACGATAAATCCGGCTGTCCGCAGTCCGGCATCGACTTTTGACAATTCAAAATGATTCACCAAGAAAGACGGCAAATAAATGGTGAATGCAACAAATGCTCCGAAAGTAATGAAGTAAAACAAGCTTAAAAACCAAAGTTTTGGATTTTTGTATACTTCTTTTATTTGCTCTGTTAATGGATTATTGACTTTTTTCTCATGCCGATCGCCAAAAAGAAAATTTATAAGAGCAAAAACAAGGACAAGTACAAGAAAAATTTTGATCGTTGATCTCCATCCGAAAGCATTTGCGATAACGGGCGCAGCAAACGAGGTTACGGCTGTCCCGATATTTCCGGCGCCGTAGATGCCATTAATGAAACCATGCCTTTCTTTCGGATAGTACTTTGGCAGGGAAGTTACCCCAACTGAAAAAATTGCACCGCCGACACCTAAAAGAAATCCCCCTAGCAATAGCAAAAGTAAACTGTTGGCGAAGCTAATGATAAAAATGGGGACAAGCATAACCAAAAAGCTGATTGTAAATAATGTTCGCGCGCCAAAGCGATTTGTCCAGTACCCGATTGGTACTCGAAGAATGGAACCGAGAATAACCGGAACTGCTGTCACCCAAGCCTGCTGGGTAGATGTTAGCTGGATCTCCGTGTTTATAAAAGGCATTAATGAAGACAGAAGCACCCAAACCATAAATCCACCAATTAGACTCGATGTTTGAATGACTAATTGTTTTGTTCCTTGATTCATGAAAATCCTCCTTTAACCCGATTATTCGTAGATTGCCCAATCAAAAAGGGATCATCCTATGCTTGAAGGTGATTTTATTATAAAGATAAAATCAAATGGAAAGATGTGAAGTATGATACAAAATTGTACACATCGATGCTATTTACATTGCCGCGATAGTAAAATTTTGTTCAATACAGTCTTTGTTTAAATCAAATGTTTAAATCAAATATATAGCTAGCTGAAAAAAAATTTTCAATAAATAAGGCGTTAATGTTTGAAAGGATTGTTTACATTCGTTAATTGGAGTAGTATATTTTTCCTTGTACATATGAAATGATCGCTGAATCAAATTTGAGCGGGGGAACCACATTGGCTAATTTTTAGCCGGTTTGGGGCGAATCCTTTTTAAAGGTAGGGTTTGTTGAGAATCCGAGTCCGTCAGCTAACCTCGTAAGCGCAGGGAAATGGTTTTCTTAGTTTTAGACACTAAGGGGTTCCCTAGTGTTTTTTTGTTTTTTGGAAAGAATAGTACTTCCTAGAACAGCAAGAGTTGGAAATAGGAGTGAAATGGATGGGAACGCAGGAACTAATTGCTTTAGTCATTTTTCTATTTACTTATGCTATGATCATTTCGGAACAAATTCATCGAACAACGATTGCCATGCTTGGCGGCTTGCTTATGGTCGCATTTGGAATTCTTGATCAAAAAGCAGCCATTCAATATATTGATTTCAATACAATTGGCTTGCTTGTCGGAATGATGGTGATCGTTGGAATAACTGCTCAAACTGGCGTTTTTGAGTATATCGCCATCTGGTCAGCGCAAAAAGTAAAAGGGGATCCAATTAAAATTTTAGTGGCTTTAAGTGTTTTTACAGCTTTTGCTTCAGCCTTTTTGGATAATGTCACAACTGTCCTGCTCGTTGTCCCGGTGACGTTAAGCATTACAAAACAATTAAAAGTAGGCCCAATTCCGTATTTGTTATCGGAAGTATTTGCGTCAAATATTGGTGGAACAGCGACAATGATTGGTGATCCACCGAATATTATGATCGGAAGTGCTGTAAAAGGACTGACATTTAATGCGTTTATTCAGAATTTGACGTTAATCAATATTCTGATCTTAGTTGTCACGATCGCTCTTTTAGTTGTTTTTTATCGCAAACAGCTGAGAACAACAGAACAGTACAAAGAAGAACTGCTGAAAAAAGATGCTC